>NZ_JBJLSJ010000035.1:0-54595 GCF_050871975.1 Kineococcus rugosus
TGGTGGGTGCGGTGGTGGGTGCGGTGGTGGGTGCGGTGGTGGGTGCGGTGGTGGGTGCGGTGGTGGGTGCGGTGGTGGGTGCGGTGGTGGGTGCGGTGGTGGGTGCGGTGGTGGGTGCGGTGGTGGGTGCGGTGGTGGGCACCACGACCGCATCACCGGTGGAGCTGGTGGAGCCGGTCGAGCCGGTCGCCGGGCCGATCAGCTTCGCGTCGCCCCAGTCGGCGTGGTCGCCGGAGGCGCCGTCACCGCCGTCGGTGACGACCAGGCGGATCTCGCTCGCGCCGGAGACGTCGACGGTGAGCTTGCGCGCGGTGGAGCCGGCCCGGATGACGGAGGTCTCCGCCAGCAGGGTCTGCCCGTTCCAGACCTGGAACGCGGCCGTCCCGCGGGGGAGCACCTCGTCGTCGATGCCGACCTCGGCGCTGAACGTGGTGGCCCCGCCGGTCGGGACGACGATCTCGGAGGCCGCGTGCACGCCGAAGCCCTTGGCGAAGGCCTGCCCGGCCACGGTCAACGTGCCGCCGTCGGTGCCGCTCAGCTCGTTGTTGCTGCGGTCGGCCTCGGCCGGGCCCCAGCCGTTGCGCACGACGCGGTAGGCGGTGTCGGAGGCGTAGGTGATCGCGGTGGGTGCGGTGGTGGGTGCGGTGGTGGGCGCGGTGGTGGGCGTGCCGACGGGTGCGCCGGTGGGCGTGAGGAGCCGGGCATCGGCCCAGTCGGCGTGGTCGCCGGTCTTCCCGTTGCCGGCGTCGGTGACGACGAGGCGGATCGTCGAGGCCCCGGAGACGTCGACGCTCAGCGGCTTGGCGACCTGACCGCCGCGCACGACGCCGCTGTCGGCGAGCTTCGTGGCGCCGTTCCAGACCTGGAAGACGACCGAACCGCTCGCGCCCACCTCGTTGTCGATGCCGACCTTCGCGGTGAAGGTCGTGGCGCCGCCGGTCGGGACGACGATCTCGGACCCGGCATGCACCCCGAGCCCCTTGGCGTAGGTGATGGCGCCGATCTTGAGCGCGCGGCCGTCGCCGGCGGCGATGTCGCCGTTGCTGCGGTCCTTCTCGACCGGGCCCCACCCGTTGCGCACGGTGGTGAACGCGGTGTCGGAGACGTAGGTCACGTTCACGCCGTCGGGGGCGTGGTCGGTCCACACCCCGCCGTCGGCGCCGTCGAGAACCTCGGGCTTGCCGTGGTCCTTGGGCAGGGCCTGCAGGGAAGACCAGGGGAAGTTCTTCATGATGGAGTAGCTGGGGGTGCTGCCCATGAGGGCCTTCCACGGGTCCACGCCGGTGGCGGCGATCTCGGCGGCGGGGCTCTCGGCGACGACGGCGGTGCAGCCGGCCTTGTCGGTGACGATGAACCCGTACTTCTGCGCGGCCTTGGCGACCATCTTCCCGATCCGCGTGAGGCCCAGGGAGTCCACGTCGATGCTGGGGTCCAGGCGCAGGCGCGTCCCCTCGGGGACGCGGTTGGCGGAGGTGTCGAATCCGTCGCTGCGCTGGGCCGGGTAGCTGAACTCGTCGGCCTGGCCGGGAGCCGGGAGATGCAGGGCGAGGGCGTGGTCGATGACGCCGGACCGCACGTCCTCGATCCCGATGGTGCCGCCGGACACGGAGAGGCCGCTGGCGCTGGCGCCGAAGCTGGCGGGGAAGTACCCGTGGCTCTTGGAGACGTCGTCGATGCGCCCGCCCCAGCACGCCGTCCACGCACCGTCCACCTTCTTGGTGACCCAGAACTCCCAGAGCTGGTCGGTGGAGGGGGAGTAGATCGAGAGCTGGCTGTCGGTCCCCTTGGCGGGCACGGCATCGGCAGGGATCGGGACCTGGGTGAACTGCCCGCCCTCGCCCAGCAGGCCGGGAGGCGTGGAACCCTTGCCCTGGCAATTGTTCCACTTCACGTCGACCCGGGGCTGGTTCGCGGGGACGGTGTAGAAACTGGTGCTGTACTGGTAGGCGTTGAACGCGGCGACACCGCCGTAGTACTGGGCGGTCTGCGCGGCGACGGTGCTCACCATACCGGTGGAGTTGGGGTGCATGGGGGCGTCGCTCACGTCGAGCTTCCACGCGGTCCCGGCGCTGAAGACGCCGCCGGCGGGCATGCCGGCCTTCACGGACGCGGGCGCGACGGCGCCGGTCGTGCTGGTCGTCGTCGTGACCGCCGCAGCGCCGGTGGCGCTGGGGAGGGTGCAGGCGGTGGCGAGCAGGACGGCGGCGGCGAGGCGCTTGCGGATCACGTGGGCTCCTGGTGACGAGTTCTCTTCGACACCGGACCCATCGGGTCCTCCACACAGCCGCCTTCAACCCCGGGTCGGGGTTTCACCCGGGTGCGGCGTTTCACACGACCGATGTCACTCGCCGTCCACCGGGACCGCGGGACGTCGTCCCGCCGGTCCTCCCCTTCGGGTGAGCCGTAGTCGTCGCCCAGCGTGACGAGGCCCCCGAACGCCACCGGGACCGCCGGAGGTCCTCGCGCAGAGTGACGTCGGACCCGATCCACGCTCACGCCGACGGGGATCCCCGTCACGCCCCGCCCTGGGGGTCAGCGGGGGACGAGGAGGTGATCGCGCACCTGCTCGAGCACGTCCGGCTCGGCGTCGAGGTCGAACTTCCGGGCGAAGAACGCCTCGACGCCCGCCAGGGCGGGCACGTCGGCGGCGCCGAGGGTGTCCGGGCTCAGCCGGCCCGAGGACGTCCAGCGCGTGTAAGTGAGGTTGGGGCGCAGCTCCCACTCGGTGGGCAGGGCCTTGACGACGGTCTGGAAGAACATCTCGTCCGGCACCTGCACGTGGTGGAAGAAGCGCACGAAGCGCGGCGAGCGGTCCACGAAGTCGAGCACCTCCTCGGCGCACCCGTGCGGCATCGACCACCACTGCGACCCCGCGTGCGGCCGGGCCCCGCCCAGCGGCGCCAGGTCCCGCGCCGGCAGCCGCTGCAGGAGCCGGTTGACCCGCGAGGCCAGCCGGCTGTGCCTGTCCTTCGGCGCGTGGTGCCACCGGTCCAGCCGTGACATGGGCTTGCCGCGCCGCTCGTCGGGCATCGGCCAGCAGTTCATCCGTACCTGCCCACCGGTCAGCTCGTCGTGCAGGGCCGCGATCGGCTTGATCGGCAGGTCGGCGCCGCTGAGCAGCACGTAGTGGTCGCCGGGTGCGGAGCGCACCGCCTGCCGCAGGGCCGTCAGGGTCGCGGCGACCACTCCGAACCCGCCCCAGCGCACCCGGTGGCGTTCGCCGGTGAAGGTGACCGCGGCTCCGAGGTCCACGACTGCGCGCCGGAATGGGGTCTCGTCGGAGCCCGCGTCGACGTGCACGACGGCGCGGTCACCCTCGACGAGCAGCAACCGCAGCAAGGAGGCCAGCTGCTGCGGCGCGTGGTGGGCCAGGACCAGGTAGGTCACCTGCATGGACGCGATCCTGGCACGCCACCGCTCGCTCAGATCCAGCTGGGCAGCCACATCCTCCGCGACCAGCTCTCGTAGGGGATCACCTGCGCGGTGTAGACCGGCCAGAAGAACGCGAAGCACGCCACGCACAGCACCACCACGGTCCCGGCCGCCGCAGCACCCGCGCGCCGGCGCCACAACGCCGTCTCGACCTGGACGCCGCTGCGCAGCACGGCTGCGCTCGGATCGGGCCCCAGCAGCAGGCCGAGCACGTACACGACGGCCAGCACCACGAAGGGGACGAGGACGACGGCGTAGAAGGTGAAGATCGTGCGGTGCTGGTACTGGAACCAGGGGAGGTACGCCCCGGCGTACCCGGCGAGGACCGCCCCGGCTC
Source organism: Kineococcus rugosus (assembly GCF_050871975.1). Classification (NCBI taxonomy): domain Bacteria; kingdom Bacillati; phylum Actinomycetota; class Actinomycetes; order Kineosporiales; family Kineosporiaceae; genus Kineococcus; species Kineococcus rugosus. Next base: position 3,770 of record NZ_JBJLSJ010000035.1, read on the forward strand.
GCCAGTCCCGCCGGAAGGCCCAGCAGAACAGCACGACCCCCAAGGCGAGCAGCCCCGCCCACCACAGGACTGGCGTCCCCAGCGAGGTGATCGCCTTCGAGCAATCCGCGACCGCGCACCCCTCCACGCCCCGCGTCTTGGACTCGTAGAAGAACGACGTCGGGCGACCCTGCACCAGCCACGACCACGGGTTGGCCGAGTAGGGGTGGGGGGAGTCCAGGCCGACGTGGAAGGAGTAGGCCTGCTGGTGGTAGTGCCACAGGCTGCGCAGGGCGTCGGGGACGTACCCGCCGAGCCCCTGCGAGGGGTGCTGGGCCCCCCACTGCCGGTCCCAGCCAACGTCGCTGCGGAACCAGCCCGCCCACGTCGCGACGTAGGTGACGACCGCGACAGGGACGAGTGCGAGGAAGGCGCCGACGCCGTCGCGCCACACCGCCGCCGCGAACCAGGGCCGCACGCCGATAGCGCGCCGGGCCCCGGCGTCCCACAGGACGGTCAGCAGGCCGAAGACCGCGAGCACGTAGATCCCCGACCACTTCACCCCGCAGGCCAGGCCCAGGCTGACCCCCGCGGCCAGCCGCCAGCCGCGGAAGCCGATCCGCGGCCCCAGGCCGCCCGCCCCGTGCTGCGCGACCGCCCGGGCCAGCCGCTCCCGGGCGTGGTCGCGGTCGATCAGCAGCAGCGCGAAGGCCACCAGCACCCACCACATGAGGAAGACGTCGAGCAGGCTCGTGCGGCTCTCCACGAAGTGCTGGCCGTCGACGGCCAGCAGGATCGCGGCGGCGACTCCCAGCAGCGTCGAGCGGAACATCCGCCTCGCGATCCGGCCGATCAGCAGGATCGACAGCGTCCCGACCACCGCGGCGGAGAACCGCCACCCGAAGGAGGAGTCGATCCCGAACAGCCACTGCCCGACGGCGATCATCCACTTGCCCACCGGCGGGTGGACGACGAAGTCGCCCGTGGTGCCGAAGACGTCCGGCGTGCCCCGCGTGAACAGCTCGTCGGGCTTCTCGATCCCGGCGTCGTTGCGCAACTCCACCCCGTGCAGCAGCAGCGAGTAGGCCTGCTTCACGTAGTAGGTCTCGTCGAAGACCAGCTGGTGGGGACGGCCGAGCTGGAAGAAGCGCAGGAACCCGCCGATCGCGGTGACCAGCAGGAGCGGCAGCCACGCCCGGCGCCACGACTCCCCGGTGATCTCCGAGGAGCCGCCGAGCAGGCGCTCACGCACTCCTGGCTCGGACGCGGCCGGGGGGCGGTGCGCGAGACTCACCTCGGCATCGTAGGTCCGGTCCTCCTGACGGCCGTGGACGCGGGGCACCGGTGGCGGTTGGGTCGAGCTGGTGGCTGCTTGCCGTCGGACGTGCACGTGCGGTTACATGACTCCGCCGACCAGGGGTGACAATGCCGTCCGTCCGGTCCACGAGGTCGGTCCACCGTCCCCACCGGGTGGCGGGGTCAACCACGGACGGAAGGCAGTCACCTCGGATGCACGTGCACATCCTCGGATGCGTCTCGCTCAACGGCGGCGACGCCGCCATCCTCGTCGCTCAGCGCGAGGTCCTCCTCCGACAGTGGCCCGGGGCCCGCGTGACGGCGTCGGACACCGATGCGGTCGTCGCCTCGCGCTATCTGCCCGACATCACTTTCGTGCCCTTCCTCGCGCCCGCTGCCCCGCGCGAAGGGGCTCGTCTGCCCGCCCGCGCGTCCCGTCTGCTGCACCGCGCGGCGTGCGCGCGCGTCAAGGCCGCTGCCTCCCTGCACGCTCGGGGCCTGCCCGCGCTCGCCCGTGCAGTCGTTCCGCCCGCCGCCGCCGAGGCGCTGGCGACGATGGCCGCTGCGGACGTGCTGACCTACACCGGCGGTACGTCGCTGACGGACAACTACGCCCTCGGGGACAAGGTTTTCGACCTCGACGTGGCGCGCCGGCTGCGCAAGCCGCTCGCCTTCTTCCCCCAGTCGGCCGGTCCCTTCCGCAAGCAGGAGAACCGCGAAGGGCTACGGCCCGTCCTCGCAGCGGCGGACCTGGTGCTGCTGCGTGACGAGCGCTCGTTCCGGCACGTCGTCGAGGTGGGTGCGGACCCAGGACGTTGCCGGGTGGTGCCGGACATCGTCTTCGTGCTGGCTCGGCCCGGCCTCCTGGAGAGCGGCGACCGTCCCGACACCGCGCACCCGCCACGGCTGGCCGTGAGCGTTCGGGAGTGGGCGCACTTCCGCGACAAGGACCGCGAGCGCGGCATGGCCGACTACGCCGACTCCCTGCGTGCGGCGGTGGTGAGCGCGGTGCGCGAGCGTGGCGCCGAGGTCACGTTCGTCTCCACCTGCCAGGGGCGGCCGGAGTACGTGCGCGACGACTCCGCCTTCGCCGTACGGGTCGTGGAGGGACTGCCCGCGGACGTGCGCGAGCACGTCGTCGTCGACCGCGCCGCGCACCACCCGGAGGAGCTCATCGACGTCCTCGCCGGTTTCGACGCGATGCTGTCGACGCGGCTGCACGGCGCGATCAGCGCCGTGTGCGCCGGGGTGCCGACGCTGACGGTCGCCTACGAGTACAAGACGACCGAGGTGTGGGGGCAGATGGGTCTCTCGGAGTGGTCCGTCGAGATCGACGACGTCACCCCGGGGATCCTGAGCGAGCGCGTGCTGGCGCTGCTCGACGACGCTCCCCGGCTGCGCAAGCTGGTGGCCGCCGCGGTGCCGCCGATGGCGGCGGGAGCTGAAGCGGTCGGTCCGCTGGTGGCCGGCGTCGTGGACCGGCGGTCCGCGTGAAGCCCGGCGTGCGCTCGACCACGGGCGAGGAGGCGGTCGCCGCCAGCGACGACCGCAGTACGGCGGCCGCCGCGGCCGCGACGGTGGACACCTCGGGGTCGATGAAGGGCGCCGTCGTCTCGGGAGCCAAGTGGGCCGGGATGAGCAAGCTCGGCACGCAGGGGCTGCAGTTCCTCGTCGGTCTGGTGCTGGCCCGGCTGCTGGCGCCGGAGGACTTCGGTCTGCTGGCGAGCATCTACGTCGTGACGGGTTTCGCGACGCTGTTCTTCGAGATGGGGCTCGGGGCGGCGCTGGTCCACCAGCGTTCCCCCAGCGAGCGGGACCTGTCGACGGTCTTCTGGATCAACGTCATCGCCGGGCTGCTGTACGCCGGGATCATGTGGGCCATCTCACCGCTCATCGCGGTGTTCTTCGACGCCCCGCAGATGACGAGCCTCATGCCGTTCGTCGCCCTGGCCTTCACCCTCGCTCTCGGTGTGGTGCACTACTCGCTGCTGCAGCGTCGGTTGCGCTTCCGGACGATCGCGGTGGTCGACCTGTCCGCGGCCTTCGCGGGACACGTCACCACCGTGGCGGCGGCGTTGATGGGGGCGGGAACGTTCGCGCTGGTGCTGGGCCCGCTGGTGTCGACAGCGCTCACCTCGATCGTGCTGTTCTGCGTGGTGCGCTGGCGGCCTCGCCACTTCATCGACCGAGCGAGCCTGCGGGAGCTGTGGCGCTTCTCGGGGGGCATGCTCGGGTTCAACATCGTGAACTACTGGGGCCGCAACGCCGACAACCTGCTCATCGGGCGGTTCCTCGGCGCCGGTCCCCTCGGCCTGTACGGGCGCGGCTACAACCTCATGCTGCTGCCCGTCACGCAGATCACCGGGACCCTGGGCCGGGTGATGTTCCCCGCCCTGGCCGCGGTCCGCGACGATCACCCGCGCGTCCGGTCGATGTACCTGCGCTCCCTGGGGACCATCAACTTCGTGACCATCCCCGTGCTCGTGGGGTTGGCCGCCACCGCGGAGGGGCTCGTCCCGCTGCTGTGGGGGGACCAGTGGACAGCAGTGGTCCCGGTCCTGCAGGTCCTCTGCATCGCCGGTGTCCCGCAGTGCGTGAGCACCAGCGTGGGGTGGCTCTACCAGTCGCAGGGGCGCACGACGACGATGTTCGTCATGGGGGTCATCGGGTCCGTGGTGGGGGTGGCCACCATGGCCGCCGGTCTGCACTGGGGAATCGTCGGCGTCGCCTGGGGCGTTCTGGCCAAGTCATGGTTGATGGCACCGATCGCCCTGCACGTCTCCGGCCGGGTCGTCGGGCTGCGGGTCGCCGCCACCTTGCGCGGGGCCGTCCCGACCGTGCTGACCGCCGCCGTGATGGGACTGCTGGTCTGGTTCCTGCCGCGTCTGCTGGGCTGGGACGCCACGTCGGTCGGAACCGTCGTCGCCCAGGTGGTGCTGGGCGTCCTCACCTACTTCGCCGGGTCGCTGCTGCTGCAACGCGCCCGGTTGCTGGAGACTGTGCGGCTGGTCCGGCGCCGCCACGGCTGAGGCCACGGCGCGAGACCCCCCGGGCGTGCGGGGCGACCTCGGGCGGAGAGGTCAGGCGTCGACCACCGCGCTGGCCGGTGTCGACGTGCTCGAGGTGGGCACCGTGGACCGCCCGGGAGTCCTCAGCACCCAGGGCACCTGGGAGAGCGGTCCGCGCAGCGCCACGGCGGCAGCGGTACCGGCGACGATCAGGATCACGGGCGCCGCCCAGCGGGCGGCGTCGGTCCAGGACGACCCGGCCAGCCCCGCCAGCGGGAGGACGAGGACGGCGAGCAGCATCTCGTGCGTCACGTAGACGGCGAGCGTGTCGCGTCCCAGCCGGGCCAGGAGCCGTCCGGCGGCGGTGCGGGCGATGAGGACGGAGACGGCGATCCCTGTGACGACGGCGGCCGCGCCGAGGAGGGTCCGCACCCCGGCGACGTCCATCCACCCCCGGTGCGCGGCCAGGAGCGACGCGCCGCCCACGACCACGACGAGAGGTAGCGCCACCCGTGGGCGGCCGAGGGTCGTGCTGGTCCTGAGGGTGGCCGAGGGCAACCGGACACCGGCGGCGAAGAAGACGAAGAGGACGAGGCAGTTGTTCCAGACGAAGCTGTCCTCGACCAGGCCTGTCCCGGCGACCGTCGACACGACCGCAGCCACACCCAGGAGCGCCGTCGTGGGCACCGCCCGCAGCAGCCTGGCGGTCACAATGAACAGGGCCAGGGTCAGCAGGTACCACGTGCCGTTCTCGGGCAGCAGGAACGTGGACTCCACCCAGTGCCACGGACCGCGCGGGGCGCCCTCGCGCCCGTAGGGGATCAACGTGAAGAGCAGGAACGCGGCGCTCGCCCACAGCACGTAGAGGTACAGGTTCGTGCCGATCCGTCCCCGGAGCAGGATCCTCCACGGCCGCTCGACCGCTCGGGTCGCCAGCAGGCCGGAGAGGAAGAAGAACAGCGGCATGCGCAACACCTGCGCGGCTCCGTTGACCAGGTTCCAGGGGTTCGACGTCAGTCCGACGGACGCCGCGAAGAGCCCCGCGTGGTACATCACCACCAGCAGGATGCTCGCGCCGCGGGCCGTGTCGACCCAGTCGAGACGGGAGCGAGCGCCTGTCGGGGTCACCAAACCTCCTGGGAGCGGGTCGGGGAGGCAAAATCTACACGCCGCGTGGTTGCGTTCAACCCCTCAGCAGCAGTTCGCGCCCGCCGCGACATCGGCGGTGGTCGTTCACGACCCGGTGGCCTCGACCTGCGCGGCCGGGCGTTCCAGCACCCGCACCGGTGGCGAGACCACGGTGGCGCCGGCCGCCACGTCCTTCACCACGACCGCGTTGGCCCCGATCTTGCAGCCGGTCCCCAGGTCGACGGGCCCCAGCACGGCCGCCCCCGCACCGAGGTAGACGCCGTCGGCGATGTGCGGGGGACGGGCGCTGCTGCGGACCCCGATCGTCACCCGGTGGTGCAGCGTCACCCCGGCGCCGATGCGCGCATCCGGGTGCACGATGACACCGCGCCCGGCGTGCGGCAGCTTCATCCCCGGCCCCACGACGACGCTGCGCGGGAGTTCGGCGCCGATCGTGTTGCGCACCCAGAGCTGGTCGACGATCCCGTGAACCCGACGCAGCGCGAAGGCGGCCGCTCCAGGGCGCTCGTGCAGGACCTGCCCGAACCGCCAGATCGCCATCGTCGCGATGGACTCCTTGGAGGGACGGTTCAGCGGCAGGTCGCTCCGGGTCAGGTCGAGCCACTCACGCCACCACGATCCGCTCACTGAGGTCCTCCCGCTGGATGTCCGGTTCGAAACAGACGTCGAGGCGGAGGCTACCGTGCGTCCGGGGCGGAGTCACCGACCGTCAGGTCCGCCGCGGTGAGGCCGTCACCTCTTCGGCGAAGCGGGCTTCCCCCAGTCCTTGGGCAGCGCCTGCAGGGATCCCCACGGGAAGTTCTCCATGATGCGGTAGTCGGGCTTGCCCCGCATGAGTTCCTTCCAAGGGTCCACACCGGTGGCCGCGATGGTGGCGGCTGGGCTCTCGGCGGTCACCGCGACGCAGCCGGCCTTGTCGGTGACGATGAACCCGTACTGCTGCGCGGCCCGGGCCACCATCTTCGCGATCGGGGTGAGCTTCAGCTTGTCCACGTCGATGCGGGGGTCCAGGCGCAGACGGGTGCCCTCCGGCACCCGGGCCGCGGACTTGTCGTAACCGTCGCTGCGCTGGGCCGGCCAGCTGAGCTCGTCCCAGTTGCCCGGTGCGGGGATGGCCAGGGCGAGGGCGTGGTCGATGCGACCGGCTTGGACCTCCTTGATGCCGATCGTCCCGCCGACGATGGCCAGGCCGCTGGCGCTGGCGCCGAAACCGTTCGAGAAGTACCCCGGGTCGCTGGACACGCGGTCGATGCGACCGCCCCAGCACGCCTGCCAGGTGCCGTCCACCTTCTTGGCCTGCCAGAACTCCCACAACTGGTCGGTGGCGGGGGAGTAGATCGTCAGCTCACCGTCGGTCCCGGGGGACGGGACGGCACCCGCGGGGATCGGGACCTGTGTGAACTGGCCCCCCGCGTCGATGAGCCCACGGGGCGTGTAGTTCTTCTTCTGGCAGTTGTGCCAGCGCACGTCCACCCGGGGGGTGCTCGCGGGGACGGTGTAGACGCTCGTGTTGTAGCGGTATGCGTTGAACGCGGCGACCCCACCGTAGTACTTCGCGGCCTGGGCGGCGACGTTGCCCACCATCGCAGCGGAGTTGGGGTGCATCGGGGCATCGCTGATGTCCTGCTTCCAGACGCTGACCGAGCTGAACGGAGTCCCGGCGGGGCCGCGGAAGTCGGTGAGGAGGTTCTGACCGGCCATGGGGGAGAGCTGCCGCTCACCGCGGGAGAGCTGCACGCCGGCCGCTTCGGCGGATGCGCCGGTCGTCACGGCACCGCCGGCCAGGACGGCCGTGGCGGCGAGTGCCGCGGCCAGGCGGCGGTACGTGCGGGACATCGGGAGCTCCTCGGCATCGGGGTGGGCGCTGCTGCGCTCCGGTGTGCACTCCAGAGATCGGTCCGGGGAGCGGCGACTCGAGCGGGAGTCCGCCATTCCCCCGCACCGTCACCCGTACGGAAGTTGCGCACCGCAGCGAGGTGCACGGTCCGTAGCCGATGCACGTCCTGCGCACGACCGGGCGTCACCCGTTCACCCGTCCGGTGACGCTCACCGTCCGTGGTCTACTGGCGCGGGACTACGCCGTCCGGGGCTCGCCCGGCCCAGTCCGGGCACGGGGGGTGACTTCCGCGGCGCCCCGGTCGGTCCCGGTCGCCGCCCCCCGACCCGAGGAGGACCGTGAGCACAGCCACCGCCCCCCGCCGGAAGCGCAGGAGGCTCCTCGTGCTCGTCGCGGCGGTCGTGACCGCGGTGCTGGCCGCCGGCCTCATGATCCACCGCCTCACCCGTGACGAACCGGCGCAGGAGCCCGGCCTCCCCGGCGTCGCGGCGGACTACCCCTTCGGTCCGCGCAGCGTGTGGCGCACCAGCGTCCGGGACGCCCCCGTGGCCGAAGACTCCGCCGAGATGGTCGAGGGTCTGGTCGAGCAGGTCGACGAGCACTGGGGAGGCGTCGCCTCCTTCAACGTCGACAAGTTCACGGCCAGCTGGTACACGGTGGACGCCGATCAGTCCACCGTCGACGTCGCGTGGACGAACTGCCAGAAGAAGGACTGGACCCCCGACGGGCTGCTCGGCGAGGACGGTCAGTTCACCGATGTCCCGATCCCCGACGACGCCCGGCCCTCACCGGGCAGCGACGGGCAGCTGACGATCTACTCGCCCGCCACCGACCGGTTGTGGGAGTTCTGGCGCGTCGAGCGCACCGACGAGGGCTGGGCCGCGTGCTGGGGCGGGCGCATCGACGACGCCTCGAAGAGCCGTGGCTACTTCCGCGGCGGGTTCGGCGCCAGCGCCAGCGGACTGGCGATGTCTGCGGGAACGGTGTGGGTCGAGGACGCGCGGCGGGGCCGCATCGACCACGCCCTGGGGCTGGCGATCCTCTCGCCCGCGCGCTGGGACCGCGTCAGCTGGCCCGCCCAGCGCAGCGACGGCAACAACGACGACGAGCACGCGCTGCCCGAGGGCATCCGGCTTCGGCTGCCCGCCGACGTGGACGTGGACGCGCTGGGGCTCACCCCCCTCGCCGCCATGATCGCGAGGGCGGCCCAGGAGTACGGGTTCATCGTCACCGACCAGGCCGGTGCCGTGAACGTCGGCGCCCAGATCGGGCAGCCGGTGGCCGACGACCCGGACTTCTGGGACGAGCAGATGGACGGCGTCCCGCCCTACCGGGTGCTCGCGGACTTCCCCTGGGACCAGCTGGAGGTCCTGCCCGAGGACTGGGGCAAGCCCGAACCGAAGCCCAGCCCGTCGACGTCCCGCTCGACGAGCTCCAGCCCGACGAAGTCCGAGTCCCCGCGGAGCTGACCTCAGCGGCGCAGCAGACGCCCGGCCCGGGTGCGCAGGGCCAGGCGCGCACGCGCGGCCGCGGCCCCGGTGCGGAGCGCGTCCGGCCAGCCCCGCGGACCCGGGGCCCGCTCGTAGGGCAGGTCCGCCAGCTCGGGCCAGTTGATCCGGATCGCCGGCGGCTGGGGCCGTTGCCGCACGCGCAGCGGCGGCGGCAGTTCCATCATCGCGGTGAAGACGGAGCGCTGGTTGACGGGCATCGTGCTCACGGCGAACGGGGCCGCCCCGTAGAGCTGAGGACTGGCCCAGCACCCCACGCGGTGCTCCAGGTAGGCCAGGTCGAGCAGTTCGTACACGTCCTGGTGCGGTGCCTGCGCCTGCCACGCGGCCAGGGCGTCGCGATGCGCGGGGTCGGGGGGGAGCCGGATCAGGGCGAGGAGCTCGTCGGCGGTGGGGTGCGGCGGGATGACCGTGGCCTTCCAGTACGCCCCGCGACCGACCTCCCCCGCGAACCCGGTCACCCAGGCGTGGTCCATCGGCAGGGTCCGGGCCGCGAGGTCGAAGTCACCGGCTTTGCCCTCGTTCGCGTCGTAGCCGACGCGTTCGAGGTACGCGCGCGCCGCGGCGTCGTCGACCTCGTGCAGCGGCAGCACGCGCAGCTGCAGGCCGTAGCGCCGCGCCACCTCGCGGGCGTAGGCGACGTCGGCGCGGCGCTCGTCGGTGTAGGCGAACACGGCGAAGGTGCACCGGTCCAGCACGCGATGGGCCGCAGCCATGAGCATCCGGCTGTCGCGACCCGCGGTCAGCGGCAGCACGAGCCGGTACCGGGCGGCGAGGGCTTCGACGTGCTCCCGCAGGCCCGCGGCGATCGTGTCCTGGCGGGCCTGCAACGCCGCCGCGTCGGTCGCGTCGACGCGTTGCACGGGGCTAGGCGGCCAGTGCCGTTCCGCCTCCCAGGTGCTGAGGTCCAAGCGGTGGTTGGGCAGCAGGCGCCGCGTCTTGGGGTCGCTGGTGACGCCGGCCGGGTGGTACTGGCCTGAACCCAGGGTGCGGTGTGCGTGGCGGTCGCTCAGGGCGCGGTCACCGAAGGAGAGGGCGGTGGTGGTGGAGGCCAGGGTCTGCTCCTGCTCGGAGTAGACGGCGGCGAGCGACCCCGCCGGGTCCAGGTGCACCCGGGGCCGTTCGCCCAGCAGGACGCACACCCACCGACCGGAGTACCGGTAGAGCCGATCCTCCACGTCGCCGTCGGCGCCGACGACGGCGTCCAGCGGCAGGGCCTCCCGCTCGTGGAGCAGTTCACCGCCCGGTGCGAGGACCCACCCCAACAACCACCCGGCGACGTCGCCCGCTGCGTCGTGCAGCGGGGTCACGGGTAGCGTCGGACTGGTGGCCAGGACCCACGGGCCGCTGGTCCGCCCCGCCCAGCCGTCGGGGTGGGGGCGCGCGCCCCGCGACAGGACGAACTGGTCGTAGAGCTCCACGGAGCGGACGTTAACAGCGTGTTACGCGGCGTGTCTGCCCCGGCCGGACGGGGTCAGGAACTTTCCTCAACCGGTCACCGGGAGTTGAGTCGTTGGATACGCTCCGGGAGTGCTGACATCCCGCGCTGGGACCTTGGCCGTCCGCGCGGTGTTCGGTCTCGCCGTCGTCGCGCTGCCGCTGCAGATCGCTGTCCGCCACGTCGCCTCCGAGCCCTACCCCGGCCTGTACCAGCCGTCGTTCGGCGGAGTTCTCCAGAGCGGGCGCGAGGCCACGACGTGGGAGACCGAGGTGACCCTGGAGCTCGCCGACGGCACGACGCGGAGCACGAGCGTGGAGGAGATCCTGCCCCCGACCGGTGTCTTGCCCCGGTACGTCTTCGCCAGCGGTTTCGGCGACCAGGCGAGCGCCGACGACTCGCGCACGGTGGCGTGGCTGCGCGACCGGCTCGCCGTCCTGGGCGAGGGGGAGGTCACCGCGGTGGAGGTGCGCTGGATCCAGGCCGGGTACTCCCTCGTCGACGGTTCCCGACGCGTGCTGCGGGACGACCGACCCGTTCGCGTCGATCTGGAGGCCGAGGTGGGGAACACCCCGTGAACAGTCCCTGGCGAGTCTTCGACCGGTGGGTCGCGAGCGGACCCTTCACGGCTCTGGACCTGGGACGTTACCGCGTGCTGTACGCCGTGGTGCTGCTGCTCGCCCCCTCGAGGTTCGCGTGGGCGGCGGAGTTCCCCGACTCGTTCTTCGACGCGCCGCCCGGACCGTTCGCCCTGCTGGACGCCGTCCCCCCGAAGGGGGTGCTGATCGGTCTCGACGTCCTCGTCGTCCTCGGAGCGGCGTTCCTCCTGGTGGGGCGGTTCACGCGGACCGCGTCGGTGGTCGTGGGGCTGAGCGCGTTGACCGGGTACGGCATCAGCTACAGCTTCGGCAAGATCGACCACAACATCCTCTCCGTGCTCGTCCCGCTGGTGCTGGTGTTCGCCCGCTGGGGCGACGCGGTGTCGATCGACGCGCTGCACCGACGTCCCGCGACCGGCGCAGCGGCGCCTGCGCAGGACCCCCCGCAGTGGCCGTTGCGGTTGCTCGCCCTGCTGATCGGCCTGGGTTTCCTCACCGCCGCCGCCCCGAAACTGCTCGGCGGGTGGCTCTCGCCTGCCACCCAGGCCGTGCAGACCTCGCTGTACACGCAGTACTTCGTAGAGGGTCGCACCGAGTTGCTCGCGGGCACCTTCCTCGACGTGCGCAGCACCCCGTTCTGGGAGTCGATGGACGTCGTCGCGGTCCTGCTCGAGGGGCTCCTCGTCCTGGCGGTGCTGCACTGGAAGGCGTGGCGGGTGGCCATCGCGCTCCTCACGCTCTTCCACCTGGGCGTCCTGCTGATGATGAACATCGGCTTCGGGGGGAACGTCACCACCTACGCCGCCTTCGTCGCCTGGGGTGCACTGCGGGTGCCCGGGGCGCTGACGCGACCGCCACGGTGGTTCGCGCGCCACGGGTGGGTCCTGGCCGCCGTCGTCGGCCTCGTCGTCGTGCTGCTGCCGGACCGGTTCGCCGTTCCCCGGTTGGGCTGGGCGATCGTCGTCGTGGGCGCGCTCGTGAGCACCTGGTACCTGGCGCGGCAGGTGGGGGCGCTGCTGCGGCGCGTGCGTCCCGGCGGCCAGCGGTCCACGCCGGACCCTGGTGCGGCGGTCGATCGGTGAGACGAGCGCGGTCGAAGCGCTGAGCGTCGCGGACCTCGTGGCCACCGAGCCGTGTCTGTTCCGGCACCACCACCGTCTGTAGTCTCGCTCGCATCCTGCGGTGTGCGCCGCGGCGACTCGGTCGCCGCACCACCGGCGGTGCCGTGACCCGAGGAGGGAACAAGCATGTCCAGTGCGCGGAGCGAGGTCGTCGAGGGCGGTACCCCGCTCGACCGGGACGGCGCCCGTCGCCCCGTCCTGAGCTCGCTCGTCGCCCCCTCGGACCAGGTGTGGAACGAGAGCGTCGAGGTCGTCGCGGCGAGCGAGCACCCCGGGTCGCCGGCCTGGCTCTGGGCGGTCCTGCGCCGCAGCGGGGGTCGTCGGGCGTTCATCCTGCGGGGGACCTCGGGCTGGTCCGAGGGCTACCGCGAGCTGATCGCCGCCGGTCTGCTGCGTCGACTGCGGAAGGACGCCGTCGTCGTCGTCAGCGACGCGACGATCGAACCCGGCAGTCGTGCGTTGGGGAGCCGCCTGCCGCCGGTCCTCGCGAAGGCCCTCGGCGGGGTCTCCAGGGCAGTCATCCGTTTCGTCGACGGCGACAACGTCGTGTGGTGCGTCCTGTCGACGCGGGAGGTCGAGGACTTCGGGCGGGTGTGGGGGTTGCGCCGGCCGACCGTCGTCTTCACGCCGTTCTCGCACACCATCTGGAAGAGCGCCCTGTTGCGTGACGTGCCGACCGGGGAGGGCTTCTTCTCGGGCGGCAACAGCCTGCGCGACTACGAGATGCTCATCGCCGCCGCCGAGGGGCTGGACGTGGACGTGGACGTGGCGACGACGTGGTCTCCCGGGCGGAGCACCGGCCGCGTGCGGTTCGCGCCGACGTCGCACGAGGGGTTCCTGGAGGGGATGCGCACCAGCCGCGCGGTGGTGCTCCCGCTGGAGCACGCCGTGCGCAGCACCGGCCAGCAGACTTACCTCAACGCCATGGCCCTGGGCAAGGTCGTCATCGTCAACGACGCCCCCGGGGTCCGGGACCACGTCGAGCACGGTGTGACCGGTCTGGTCGTCGGTGGTGTCGAGCAGATGAGGAGCGCGATGCGCGACGTGCTCGACCCCGGCCGGGCGGACCACTACGACGCGATGGGGCGCCGTGCGCGGGAGCACGTCCTCGGGCGGTTGACGGACCGCCACTACCGGGCGCGGCTGCTGGAGGTCGCGGGGGTCGCCGCGGCGTCGTCGTAGTCCCGCTCGCACGGTTCCCGCCCTCCGCCCGGCCGGTGTCGGGGGAGGGCGGGTGGTGGTCAGGACGAGAAGCCGGCCTGGGCCCAGTCTGCGTGGTCGCCGGACAGGCCGTTGCCGCCGTCGGTGACGACGAGGCGGACCTCGGTCTTCCCGCTCACGTCCGCGACGATGGTCTTCGCGGCCTGGCCACCCCGCACGAGCCCGCTGTCGGCCAGCTTGGTGCCACCGGCCCACACCTGGAACTGCACGGAGCCTCTGGTGCCGACCTCGGCGTCGAGACCGACCTTGGCGGAGAAGGTGCGCGCCCCGTTCACCGGGACGATGATCTCCGAGGCGGCGTGGACGCCGAAGCCCTTGGCGTAGGTGACGCCGGCGATCTTCAGGGCCTTGCCGTCACCGGCAGCGGACTCGCCGTTGCTGCGGTCCTTCTCCGCCGGGCCCCACCCGTTGCGCAGTACCCGGTACGCGGTGTCGGAGGCGTACTTGGTGATCGGGCCCACCGGCGCGGTCGGGACGGGGGTCGCGTCCGTCCCCTGGGTCGAGCCGGCGGCCGGCTTGCCGAAGTCCTTGGGCAGGGCCTGCAGCTTGCCCCACGGGAAGTTCTTCATGACCGCGTAGCTGGGAGTGCTGCCCAGCAGCGCCTTCCACGGGTCCACGCCGGTGGCGGCGATCGCGGCGGCGGGGCTCTCGGCGACGACGGCGGTGCAGCCGGCCTTGTCGGTGACGATGAACCCGTACTTCTGCGCGGCTTTGGCGACCATCTTCGCGACGGGGTGCATGTTCAGGGAGTCCACGTCGATGCTGGGGTCCAGGCGCAGCCGCGTCCCCTCGGGGACGCGGTTGGTGGAGGTGTCGTAGCCGTCGCTGCGCTGAGCGGGGTAGCTGAACTCCTTCCAGGTGCCGGGGGCCGGGATGTGCAGGGCGAGGGCGTGGTCGATGACCCCGGACTGCACGTCCTTGATCCCGATGGTGCCGCCGGCCATGGCCAGACCGCTGGCGCTGGCGCCGAACCCGTCGTGGAAGTAGCCCTGGCTGTAGGAGACGCCGTCGATGCGGCCGCCCCAGCACGCGCTCCAGGTGCCGTCGACCTTCTTGGCGACCCAGAACTCCCAGAGCTGGTCGGTGGAGGGGGAGTAGATGGTGAGCTGGCTGTCGCTGCCCTTGGCGGGCACGGCGTCGGCGGGGATCGGGACCTGGGTGAACTGGCCGCCGGGGCCGAGCAGACCGGCAGGGGTCCACGACTTGCCCTGGCAGTTGTTCCACTTCACGTCCACCTTCGGCGTGCTCGCCGAGACCGTGTAGACGCTGGTGCTGTACTGGTACGCGTTGAAGGCGGCCATGCCGCTGTACTGGGCGGCGGTCTGGGCTGCGACGTTCTTGACCATCCCGGCGGAGTTGGCGTGCAGGGGCGCCTTGCGGACGTCGAGCTTCCACGCCGTGCCGGCGGTGAAGACCCCGCCCGCAGGCATCATGGGCGAGATCACCGAACCCGAGGTGGCGGCTGTAACGGAAGCAGCCGGTGCGGCGATGGCCTGTTCGGAAGCTCCCGCGGTGAGGGCGACGACGGCGGAGGTGACGGCGACCAGGGCAGCGGGCAGGCGGCGGAGCATGGCGAGTCCTCCAGTGACGAGATGGCTTCAGCGGTACTGAACCCATCGGTTCGCAGGGGTCCGCTCCTTCAGCGACGCGGGGTGCGTTCACCCGTGCGCGGTCTTCGGGGTTCTAGATATAACACTGCGTAGTCAGCCTTCTCGCTCTATGATCTAGTACGGTCGTGCCACCACTGAGGTGGTCCAGGTGTCGTCCTGCTCGGCGGGACGTGATCGTCGCTGATCGCCTGACCTGGTGACCTCCGGACATCACCGCCGCGCGCGCCGGCTGGTTCGATCGATGGAGGTCGTCATCACCTTGCGCAGACTGGAGGCTGAAACCGCAGGTCAGACCGTTCCTTCAACTGCGTCCCCACGCTCCGCGTCTTGTTGCCCGCTCGTGCGGGACGAACGGGAGGTCGTCTGGTGGAGGCTCGAGCGGGACGTCGACCGGAGACCCGGTCCGAGGCGGTACTGGACGCGGACAGTCGGTCGACGGGAGCCGGTGAGCAGGAGGAAAGCATCCCTCAAGGCGTGATGCACTTCACACCGGATCGGTACGCCCGCGAGTGGTCCCACTGCCCTGGCGACGAGGCGGTGCTCATCGTCGGTAGGTCGTCACGCGCGTCACCGTGCGGACGACGGGGCGTTTGACGTGCCCGGCATGATCTGAGGGCCAGCACCGCGCTCGCGCGCGCCCGTCGATCGAGGGGTTTTGATGATCGTCATCGCCGAGGACCGAGCCAGCCACCGCGTCGGGGTGCAGATCGCCGTGGCGAGCATCGCCCGGCACTGCCCCGGTGCGGACGTCGTCCTGCACTGCCCGTGGGCCGACGAGCGGTTCGAGGAGTGGGCTCGTGACCGTGGCGTCTCCACCCTCCACCGCAGCGGGGTTCCCCGGGGAGCGGGCTGGAACGTCAAGCCGTCGTTGCTGCTGCAACACCTGCGGGCCGGGCACGACGAGGTCGTGTGGGTCGACGCCGACGTCCTGACGCACAGGGACTGGCGGCCGCTCCTCGCCGGTGTCGGCGAGGACGTCCTCGTGGCCACCGAGGAGACGTACTGGGGCCAGGCTCAAGGCGGGACCCATCGCACGCGAGCCTGGGGCCTGGAGGTGGGGCGGTCGATGCCCCGAACGGTCAACACCGGACTGGTCAGGGTGACGTCGGCGCACGTGGAGCTCCTCGAAGCCTGGGCGGCGATGCTCCAGGAGCCCACCTACCGCGAGGCGCAGCAGCAGGACTGGACACGACGCCCGCTGCACCTCCTCGGTGACCAGGAGGTGCTCACCGCTCTGCTGGGCAGTGCCCAGTTCGCCGCCGTGCCGTTGCGGTTGCTGCGCCAGGGCGTGGAGATCGCCCAGTGCTACGGACCGGCCGGGTTCACCCCGCGCGATCGCCTGACGGCTGCTCTGCCCGGGCGCTCGGTGCCACCTCTGGTGCACGCGATGGGTGTCAAGCCCTGGGAGCGGCGCGCCCGGTCCGGCGCGCTGGGGAAGCTGCGCAGCCGCTACGAGGAGATGCATTCCCTGACCTCCCCCTACGCCGTGCTGGCGGCTGCGTACCGGGACGAGCTGCTGGCGGACACCTCGTGGATGCCTCGGCTCCCGCTGGGCCGTGGCGGGGAGCGCGCGGCGAGCCTCGCCGAGCTGCCGCTGGCGACGGTCGACCACGCGGTCCGGGCTGCGCGTCGCGTACTGGGGATCGGGCGCTACGAGATCGCGACCGACCTTCGGGACGTCGGTGCTCCGTCGCCTTCTCCGCTCCGGTCCCGGTGACGTCGCGGAGCTCCTGGTCGACGCCGAGACGGTCGCAGCGGCGCCCGCTCTGCGGTCTCAGCCCCGCATGGACGGATCCACTGCACGGTGAGGCACCATGGCAGCCATGGACGCCGACCGACCGACCGGGCGGCTGGTGCTCGCCGGCACCCCCATCGGCAACGTCGGGGACGCCACGAGCCGTCTCGTGGCCCTCCTCGAGACCGCCGACGTCGTCGCCGCCGAGGACACCCGCCGCCTGCACCGCCTCGCCTCGGCGCTCGAGGTCACCGTCGCCGGGAGGATCCTCAGCTACCACGAGCACAACGAGGTCGCCCGCACCCCCGAGCTCCTCGACGCCGTCCGCACCGGGGCCACGGTCGCGCTGGTCACCGACGCCGGGATGCCGTCGGTGTCCGACCCCGGCTACCGGCTCGTGCGCGGCTGCGTCGACGCCGGCCTGCCCGTGACGGTGGTCCCCGGCCCCTCCGCGGTGCTCACCGCCCTGGCCGTCTCCGGCCTGCCCTGCGACCGGTTCGCGTTCGAGGGGTTCGCCCCCCGCCGGCCGGGGGAGCGGACCCGCACCTTCACCGCCCTGGCCGGCGACGCCCGCACCCTGGTGTTCTTCGAGTCCCCGCACCGGACGGCCGCGACGCTCGCGGCGATGGCCGGGGCCTTCGGCGGCGACCGCCGCGCCGCGGTGTGCCGCGAGCTCACCAAGACCTACGAGGAGGTCGTGCGGGGCACCCTCGACGAGCTCGCCGCGTGGGCGGACGGCACCGAGGTCCGCGGCGAGGTCTGCCTCGTCGTCGAGGGGTCCACCCGCCCGCCCGAGCCCCCCGCGACCGCCGACCTCGTCGCGCGGGTCCAGGAGCTGACCGCCGGCGGGGAACGCCTCAAGGACGCGGTCCGGGTCGTCGCGGGGAAGCACGACGTCCCGAACCGCGAGCTCTACGAGGCCGTCCTGGCCCAGCGGAAGGCGACCTGACCGCCGGGCCGGACCCTCAGTGCTGGGTGGCCTTCTCGGCCCCGGCCCCGGTGAGGCTGCGCACCTCCATCTGCGCGGCCCGCGCCTGCCCGCCGCGCTCGCGGCCGGTCACCGACCCCAGCCAGCCGAGGAAGAACGCCAGCGGGATCGTCACCAACCCCGGGTTCTCCAGCGGGAACCAGGAGAAGTCGACCGAGGTGTCGCGGATCATCGACAGCGACGCCCCCGTGACCGGGTCCGTCTTGCCCGACACGACGGGGGAGGAGGCGATGAGGACCACGCAGGAGATCAGCCCGCCGTACATGCTCCACAGCGCACCGCGGGTGGTGAACCGCGGCCAGAACAGCGAGTACAGGATCGTCGGCAGGTTCGCGCTGGCCGCGACGGCGAACGCCAGCGCCACCAGGAACGCCACGTTCTGCCCGTTGGCGAAGATCCCGCCGACGATGGCGACGGCGCCGATGACGACGACCGTCCAGCGCGCGACCCGCACCTCCGCCCCCGGCTCGGGGTTCCCGCGCTTGATGACCGACGCGTAGACGTCGTGCGCGAACGAGGCGCTGGCCGTGATCGCCAGCCCGGCCACCACGGCCAGGATGGTCGCGAACGCGACGGCGGCGATGATCCCCAGCAGGATCGTCCCGCCGAGCTCGAACGCCAGCAGGGGCGCGGCGGAGTTCACCTTCCCCGGTGCGGCGAGGATGGCCTCCTTGCCGACGAGCGCCCCGGCGCCGTACCCCAGGACCAGGGTGAACAGGTAGAAGAACCCGATGATCCAGATGGCCCACACGACGCTGCGCCGCGCCTCGCGCGAGGACGGCACCGTGTAGAAGCGCATGAGGACGTGCGGCAGCCCCGCGGTCCCCAGGACCAGGGCCAGCGACAGCGACAGGAAGTTCAGCTTCGAGACCTCCGAGGCGCCGTACTGCGCCCCCGGCCCCAGCAGCGCCTCCCCGGCCGACCCCGGCGCGGCGACGGCCGCCCCGAGCAGGTCGGAGAGGTTGAACCCGTAGCGGGCCAGCACCCACACCGTCATGGCCCCGGCCCCGGCCACCAGCAGGCACGCCTTGATGATCTGCACCCACGTGGTGCCCTTCATCCCGCCCACCAGGACGTACAGGATCATCAGCGACCCCACGACGGCGATGACCACGTTCTGCCCCGCCGACGAGTCGATCCCCAGCAGCAGCGCCACCAGGCCGCCGGCCCCGGCCATCTGCGCCAGCAGGTAGAAGAACGACACGGCCAGGGTGGAGATCGCCGCGGCCAGCCGCACCGGCCGCTCGCGCAGCCGGAAGCTCAGGACGTCGGCCATCGTGAACCGGCCGGTGTTCCGCAGCAGCTCGGCGACCAGCAGCAGCGCCACCAGCCAGGCCACGAGGAAACCGATGGAGTACAGGAAGCCGTCGTAGCCGTAGATGGCGATCGCCCCGGCGATGCCGAGGAAGCTCGCCGCGGACAGGTAGTCGCCCGCGATGGCGATGCCGTTCTGCGGCCCGGTGAACGAGCGGCCCCCGGCGTAGAAGTCGGCGGCGGTGCGGTTGTTCCGGCTCGCGCGCAGCACCACCGCGAGGGTCACCACCACGAACACCGTGAAGATGGCGATGTTGACGAGGGGTTCGCCGATGTCGGTCACCGCTGCGCCTCCGTGTCGTGGGGGGAGTCCTGGGGGGAGTCGTGGGTCGGGTCGTGCGAGGGGTCCGCGGGCAGGTCCCGCTCGACCTCCCGGCGCAGCGCCTCCGCGGCCGGGTCGAAGCTGCGGTTCGCCCAGCGCACGTAGACCGTGGTGATGACGAACGTGGAGACGAACTGGCCCAGCCCGAACAGCAGCCCGACGGTGATGTTCGTGCCGCCCAGCCGGGTGCTCATGAAGTCGTGGGCGTAGTCGGCGAGCAGGACGTAGACGGCGTACCAGACCAGGAACAGCGCCGCCAGCGGCAGCACGAACCGGCGGAACCGCCGCCGCAGCGCCTGGAACTCCGGTGACGACCGCACCTTCTCGTACGGGTCCGGTGGCGTGTGGGACATCGGTGACCTCCTCGTCAGCGTGCTCCGAGGCTAGCGCCGCCGCGGACCCGCTTCCAGGACGCGCCCGGGGTCCCGGCGCGCCGCGCCCGCCCCCCGGCTGGGGACCGGCTGTGGACCCCGGCGCCCACGGCACCCGCCGGGGCCCCGGGACGTTGGGCAGCGCGTGAGCGAGAACGAGTACCTGGCCGTCGTCAACGCCGGCGCCGGATCGGCCCGGGCCGACGCGGTCGAGGCCGTCGTGGGCGAGCTGGCCCGCGCCGGCGACGTGGAGCTGCGCCGCACCGCCGGCCTGGACGACCTGCGCGACGCCCTCCTGGGCGCCCAGGGCCGGCAGGTGGTGGTCATGGGCGGCGACGGATCCCTGCACGCTGCGCTGCAGCTGCTCTGGGACGCCGGCCGCACCCGGGACGTCGGCCCGCTGGGCATCGTGCCGCTGGGCACCGGCAACGACCTGGCCCGCTCGCTGCGGCTGCCGCTGGACCCCGTCGCCGCCGCCCGCGTCGTCACCACCGGCCGCCCCCGCGACCTGGAGCTGCTCGTCGACTCCCACGACCGCATCACCGTCAACACCGTCCACGCCGGCATCGGCGCCTCGGCGACGGCCAAGGCGCAACGGCTGAAGAAGGGGCTCGGGGCGCTGGCCTACCCCGTGGGGGCGGTCTGGGCCGGCGTCAGCGCCGGCAAGGGCTTCCGGTTGCGCGTCGAGGTCGACGGCCGGGTCATCACCCCCGGCCCGCGCCCGGTGCTCGTGGTGGGCATCGGCATCGGCGGCACCATCGGCGGGGGAGCGCCCCTCGTGCCCGGCGCCGACCCGCACGACGGCGTCGCCGACGTCGTCGTCAGCACCTCCACCGGCCCGCTGGCCCGGGTGGGTTTCGCGGTGGGCCTGCGCCGCGGCGTCCACGTCGAGCGGCAGGACGTCACCACCGCGACCGGCAGGGTCGTGGAGGTCCACGCCGAGTCCGGCACGTTCCGGCTGAACTCCGACGGGGAGGTCACCGACCACCAGACGTCCGAGCGCTTCGAGATGCACCCCGACGTCTGGAGCGTCGTCTGCCCCCGCTGACCCCCCGCTGACCCCCGGGACGACGGGACCCCCGGGGGCGGGACGGTCCGTCCTGCCCCCGGGGGTCCTCCCGCGCCGGGACCGCGGTCAGCGGCGCATGACCCCCCGCGCGATGCGGTTGCCGATGACCTGGCCCACCTGCACGATCACGATGATCGCGAACACGGCCACGTAGATGATCCCGTAGTCGTACTGCTGCTTGCCGTACTGGATCGCGTACTCGCCCAGCCCGCCGCCGCCGACGATCCCGGCCTGCGCCGTCATGTCGACGATCCCGATGAAGATGAACGTGTACCCCAGGACCAGCGGCCCCAGGCCCTCGGGGATGACGACCCCCACGAGGATCGACAGGCGCGAGGCCCCCACCGCGCGGGCCGCCTCGACGACCCCCGGGTCGACGCTCACCAGGGACTGCTCCACGATGCGCGCCACGGCGAACGCCGCCGCGAGCGAGATCGCGAACGTCACCGCCGCCGTGCCGATCGTGGTGCGCACCACCGCGATCTGCAGCGGGGTGATCGCGGCCAGGAAGATGACGAACGGGATGGGGCGCACCAGGTTCACGACGAACCCGATGACGCCGAACACCAGGCGGTTGCCGAACAGGTTCCCCGGGCGGGTCGCGTACAGCGCCGTCCCCAGGACCAGGCCGATCACGCCGGAGACGACCAGCGAGACGACCGCCATGAACAACGTCTGCCAGATGGCGTCCTTGAACACGTCGATCGTGTCGAGGAATCCGCTGAAGTCCATGCTCAGGCCTCCTCGTCCGCGTGGATGCCCGCGGCCCGCAGCGCCTCCAGCGCCGCGTCCGCGGAACCGGTGAGCTCGTACGTCAGGGAGCCGACGCGGCGTTCGCGGATCTCCGAGACCCCGCCGTACACCAGTTCGGCGGTGGTGCCGTTGTCCCGGAACGCGGCGTCGATGCGCTGCTGCAGACCGGGTTCGTCGGTGACGCGGACGCTGACGAGCCGGCCCGGGTGGTGGGTGCGCAACCGCGCGAGGGTGTCCGCCGACGGCCGGTCGTGGGTGGCGCTGCGGACGAACCGCTGCGCGGCGGGGGTCTGCGGGGCGGAGAACACGTCGTAGGTGTCCCCGACCTCCACGACCCGCCCGTCCTCCATGACGGCGACGCGGTCGGCGATCTGCCGCACCGCCTCCATCTCGTGGGTGATGACGACGATCGTCACCCCCAGCTCGACGTTGACGCGCCGCAGCAGCGACAGGACCTCGGTGGTGGTCTCGGGGTCCAGGGCGCTGGTGGCCTCGTCGGCCAGCAGCAGCGGCGGGTTCGTCGCCAGCGCGCGGGCGATGCCGACGCGCTGCTTCTGCCCGCCGGACAGCTGCTCGGGGTAAGCGTGGGCGCGGTCGAGCAGCCCGACGAAGTCGAGCAGCTCGGCGGTTCGCCGGTCCCGCTCGGCCTTCGCCACGCCCGCGACCTTCAGCGGGTACGCCACGTTGCCCGCGACCGTCCGCGACCGGAACAGGTTGAACTGCTGGAAGATCATCCCGATTCTCGACCGGGCCGCGCGCAGCTCGCCCTCGGACAGCGTCGTGAGGTCCTGGCCGGCGACGACGACGCTGCCCGAGGTCGGCTTCTCCAGGGCGTTGATCAGCCGCACGAGCGTCGACTTCCCGGCGCCGGAGTACCCGATGACCGCGAGGACCTCGCCCTGCGCGACTTCCAGGGAAACGGCGTCGACCGCCGCGACGGAGGACCCGTCGCGGCGGTCGAAGCGCTTGCTGACCTCCGTCAGCGCGATGAGAGCGGTCACTTGCCCGCGGCGGCCTTCGCGTCGGCTTCGACCTTCGCGGTCTCCGCCTGCAGGTCGGCCGCGGAGGTGTCCTGGACGACCGCGCCGGGGTTCTCCTGCAGGAAGACCTCCTGCACGGCCGGGTCGTGCCACAGCGCCGCGAGGTCGAGGTACGTCTGGTTGCCGGTGTCGGCCTTGCGCGCGGTGAAGATGTTGACGTACGGGGCGGCGGCGGCCGCGGACGGGTCGTCGGCGACGATGATCTGGTCGTCGGTGAGCTTCGCCTTGGTCGCGTAGTCGTTGTTCACGATCGCGGCGACGACCGACCCGGACTGCAGGGCGCTGGCGGTCTGGTCGGCGGCCACGGTGGTGACGTCCACCTTCGCGGACTCGATGTCGCTGGTCTTGGAGAACGCGTTGCCGCCGTCCTTCAGCGTGACCAGGCCGGCCTCCTGCAGGACGAGCAGACCGCGGGCCTCGTTGATGGCGTCGTTGGGGATGGCGACCTTCGCGTTCGCCGGCAGTTCCTCGACGGACCCGGCGGTGAGGGAGTACAGCGGCAGCGGGTACACGGCCGTGGCCCCGATGGGCTGCAGGTCGTCGCCGGAGGTCGCGTTGTAGTTCGCGAGGTACTGGATGTGCTGGAACTGGTTCAGGTCCAGCTGCTCCTGCGACAGCGCCGGGTTCGGCTGGCTGTAGTCGGAGAAGTTGACCAGCTCGACGTCGACGTCCAGCGTCGACTTCGCGAGCTCGGTGTACGTCGTCCAGTACTGCTGCGACTTGTCGGCGACACCGATCTTCACGGTCTTCGCCTCGCCGGCTCCCGCGGCGGTCGTGCTGGTCGAGTCGTCCCGGTTGCCGAGGACGAGGGCCACGACGACCACGGCGATCACGACGACGGCGGCGACGAGGCCGATGAGCAGGCCGCGGCGCTTCGGCTTCTCGGGCAGGGCGGGGGCGTTGGACACGGGGGACACTCCGGAGGTCGTACGGGCGGGCGCGCGGCTCGCAGGGCTCCCGTGATCGACCGGCGTCCGGCGATCCGCGCTTGCCGGACGGGTCCGTCCGGCCAGGTCCTCACCTGGGGCACCCCACCGCGGAGGAGGGTTGCCGGACAGCTAGCCAGGGCTTTCCGCTGTCACTCATGACCTGGGAGGACTCTAACACCGGCTGTCTGACAGCGTGGACGGTCCCGCCGATCCGCCCGCGCGGGGGTCAGCCGCGCGCGGGGGGCAGGGCGTGGGGCAGGACGACGGCCTGCGCGGCGACGGTGACGCCGGCGGTCGTGGTCAGCGACGGGCTGCCGTGCAGGACGTACCCGTCGGCCAGGGCGGCGCTCACCTTCTCGCAGAACGACCGGTCGTCGGGGCCGGTCAGCAGCCGGTAGGCGAGCTTCTGGGGGGCGTCCTGGGGGGTGGGGTCGCTCATGCGCCGAGGCTACCGACGCCCAGCCCGTCCCGGGCGGCGCGCAGGTCCAGGTACCCCAGGGCCACGTCGGCCAGGGCGTCGGCCCGCCGCGTCGGCGCCCCCGGCGCCCAGCGCTGCTCGTCGTATTCGCGCGCCGCGCGGCCCAGCGCCCCCAGGCTGACCGCGAGCTCGCGGTCCAGGCGAGCGGCCAGCTCGGCGGGCGTGGGCGGGTCCGGGCGCAGGCCCTCGCCGTCCCCGGCCCGCAGCTGCCCCAGGACCTCGTGGTCGGTGCCGTCCCCGACCGTCCAGAACCGCACCGGCCGGTCGACGAGGTGGTTCCACACCGGCGCCCGCGCCGACCGGAACGTCAGGGTCACCGGCCGGGTCGCCAGCCCCGAGGCGGCCAGCCAGTGCCCGGCGGCCGGCGGCTGCGCGCCGTGCGCGCAGTCGGCCTCCTCGGCGTTCGTCACCAGGGCCACCCGCACCGCCCCCGCGTCCTCGAGCACGTCGCGGCGCGGGCCCAGCAGGGCGCCGAACACCCACGCCTCCTCGACCCGCAGCCGCACGATCCCGGCCGGCTGGCGGCTCACGTGCGCGCAGCGGTCGGCGACCTCCTCCAGCGTCCGCACCGCGGTGGTCCACTTCACGTCGGCCAGTGTGGCCGACCCGGCGGCGAGGTTGCGGGCCGGGCCGTGGCCGGGCCTAAGCTTCGCCGGTGGATTCGACCGAGCTCAGAGCCCTGCAGAAGCCGTTGAAGGACTCCTACCGGGAGGACCCCGCCCAGGCGCTGGTCCCGGCCCGGGCGGTGGCCGTCCTGGACGGGCAGTCCATCGGCGTCTCGGTCGACGGCTTCGCCGGGACGACCCGCGCCGGGCTGCACCCCGCCGCCGGCGGCGACGGCACCGAGGCGTGCTCGGCCGACATGCTCTGCGAGGCCGTGGCGGCCTGCGCCGGGGTGACCCTGCGCAGCGTCGCGACGGCCATGGGCGTCGAGCTGCGCAACGCCTCCGTGGCCGTCGACGCGCACTGGGACGCCCGCGGCACCCTCGGGGTCTCCCGCGAGGTCCCGATCGGGATCACCGACGTCACCATCACCTTCGACTTCACCTCCGACGCCGACGAGGCGACGGAGGCGAAGATGGTCTCCCTCGCCGAGCGGTACTGCGTCATCGCGCAGACGCTGCAGGTCCCGCCGAAGGTCACCGTCCAGCGGGCCTGACCGCCGCCCGGGCGGTGCGCGGCGGCGGGAGCCTCAGCGGTCCTCCTGCCGCCGCACCGCCGCCCGCCCGAACACCGCGACGACGACGAAGCCGATCGCGAAGGCCAGCAGGACCCCGAGGTTCGCGTACGCCCACTCGCCCTCGCGGCCCCCGACCGGGCCCAGCAGGTAGCCCTGCCAGGTCAGCCAGCTCGCGCCGCCGTTGGTCACCAGGCCCCAGCCGACCACGGTGGCCACGACCATCGTCGCCACCGGCAGCACCCGCACCGAGCCGTACCGGCCCCGGGCGTCGAGCAGCTCGGCCTCGGCGTACCCGCGCCGGCGGGTCGCCAGGTCGGCCAGGAAGATCCCCGCCCACGCCGCGATCGGCACGCCCAGGGTGATGAGGAACCCCTGGAACGGGGTGAGGAAGTCGGCCGAGAAGAACGCGATGTACGTGGCGCCGGCGACCATGAGGGCGCCGTCGAGGAGCACCGCCACCGGGCGGGGCACCCGCAGCCCCACGTTGAGCAGCGCCAGCCCCGAGGAGTAGATGTCCATGACGGCGCCGCCGACCAGGCCCAGGACGGCCACCACGACGAACGGCACGAGGAACCACGTCGGCAGGATCGCGGTCAGCGCCCCCACGGGGTCGCGGCCGACGAGCTCGCTCAGCCCCGGGTCCGACCCCACGACGAGCGCGCCGAAGACCAGCAGCACGGCCGGCCCGATCGAGCACCCCAGCGTCGTCCAGAGCACCACCCCGGCGCTGGAGGCCTCCCGCGGCAGGTAGCGGGAGTAGTCGGCGGCGGCGTTGGCCCAGCCCAGGCCGAACCCCGTCATGACCATGGTGAAGGCGCCGACCACGGCCGCGGTGTCGCCGCCGGGGATCGCACCCACCACCGCCAGGTCGACGGAGTGGGCGGCGAAGCCGATGTAGGCCACCGTCAGGACCGCCGTCACGATCGTGATCCAGCGCTGCATCCGCATGATGACGCCGAACCCCAGGGTGCCGCCGAGCACGATCAGCCCCACGACCACGACGAGGGCCACGAGCTTCGTGCCCGTCCCGCCGCCGGCCCCGAGCCGGTCCAGGACGGTGGACGTGGCCAGCACCGCGACGGCCGCCAGCGACGTCTCCCAGCCCAGGGTCAGCAGCCACGACACCAGCGACGGCAGCCGGTTGCCGTGGACCCCGAACGCGGCGCGCGACAACGTCATCGTCGGCGCCGAACCCCGCTTGCCGGCGATCGCGACGAGCCCCACGACCACGTAGGACGCCACGACGCCGGCGACCGAGACGAACGTCGCCTGCCAGAACGAGATGCCGAACCCGAGGACGAACGAGCCGTAGCTGACGGCCAGCACCGAGACGTTGGCGGCGAACCACGGCCAGAACAGGTCCCGCGGCCGGCCGTGCCGCTCCTCCTCGGCGACGGCGTTGACGCCGTTGAGCTCGACGCCGACACCCCCGACCCGGGCCTCGGACGTCGCGGGGACCTCGCTCACGGCTGCTCCTCGTGGGCCGGGCGGAACCGGGCCGCCGGGTGGTCGGGGGGCAGCCTCGCGCGGCCGGCCCCGAAGATCGCTTCTCGCAGCGTAGAGCCTGCCGCACGCTCGGCCGGTCCGTCGACGAGGCCGCGCCGGCGCAGCTCGGGGACGACCTGCTCGCAGAACTCCCGGTAGGAGCCGGGCACGACGAACGGGGTGAGGTTCACCCCGTCGATCCCGGTCCGCTCGACCAGCGCCTGCAGGTCGTCGGCGACGTCGACCGCCGAACCGGTCAGGACGAACTCGCGCATCCCGTAGCGCAGGAAGTCCGCGCTGGCCCGGGCGACCGTCTGGCCCCGGTACCGCTCGACCTGGGTGCGCCCGCCCTCGGTCCGCAGGTCCGAGAAGCTGCCCGCCGGGTCCAGCGCCGCCAGGTCGATCCCGGTCATCGCCGCGTAGTAGGCGCGGGCGGCGTCGGGGTCCACCCAGGACAGGTACTCCTCGAGCCGGGCGCGGGCGTGGGCGCGGTCGCGGCCCAGCACGACGCTCACGCCGGCCAGGGTGCGCACCGACCCCGGGGCCCGCCCGTGCGCGGCGGCGCGGGCGTGCACGTCCTGCACGTGCCGGCGCAGCGACGCCGCGTCCCGGCCCTGCAGGAAGACGACCTCGGCGTGGGTGGCCGCGAACTCCCGGCCCCGTCGGCTGGCCCCGGCCTGGAGGATCACCGGGGTGCGCTGCGGGGAGGGCTCGACCTTGAAGTACCCGTGCGAGGAGAACCACCGCCCCTCGTGGTGGACCTCGTGCACCCGGCGGGGGTCGGCGTACCGGCGGGCGGCCTTGTCGGCGAGCACCGCGCCGTCCTCCCAGCTGCCCTCGAACAGCCGGTAGCTGAGCTCGAGGTGCTCGTCGGCGACGTCGTACCGCACGTCGTGCGGCGGCAGCGCCTCGCGGCCGTGCAGGGCGCTGACCACCGGCGAGGACGTCGTGACGACGTTCCAGCCGATCCGCCCCCGCGTCAGGTGGTCCAGCGTCGCGAACCGCCGCGCGTTGGGGTACGGGCCCTCGAAGGTCGTCGAGGCCGTCACGGCGAAACCCAGCCGGCCGGTGACGGCGGCCATGGCCGGGACCAGCAGCAGCGGGTCGTTGGTCGGCATCTCGACGGCCTGCTCGAACGTCACGTCCGGGACGACCCCGCCCAGCACCGGGTACCCGGGGGAGTCGGCCAGGAACAGCAGGTCGAAACCCCCGTCCTCCAGGAGCCGGGCCAGGCCCGTCCAGTGCGCGAGGTCGGTGTACCGCGACGACTCCTGCTCCGGGTGCGCCCACATCCCCTGGCTCGTGAGGTTCGGCCCGTTGATCTCGAACGCCGACAGCAGCAGGCTCACGCGGTGCCCAGCCAGTCCGCCAGCCCCCGCCCCAGGCGCTGCCGCGTCGCCGCGCTCATGCCCTCCACGCGCAGCCCGTGGCCGGCCAGGGCCGCGAGCTCGGTGTCCGGCAGCCCCCACACGTCCCGGGCCACCGCGTACTGGTCGCTCACGCTGCGCCCGAACCACAGCTGGTCGTCGGCGTTCAGGGTGACGCCGACCCCGGCGGCGTGCAGGACCGGGGCCGGGTGCGAGGCCAGGTCGGCGACCACGCCGAGGGCGACGTTGGACACCGGCGCGACGTCCAGCACGATCCCGGCCTCGACCAGCCGCTGGACGAACCGCGGCTCCTCCACCGACCGCACGCCGTGGGAGATCCGGGTGGCGCCCAGGACGTCGACGGCCTCGGCGACGCACTCCCACCCGCCGGTCTGCCCCGCGTGCGCGACGACGGGCAGCCCCGCCGCGCGGGCCGCGGCCGCGCACCCCGCGAAGCGCCCCAGCCCGGAGGGCTCCTCGAAACCGGCGGTCCCGAACGCGGTCACCCCGGCCCCGGCGAACTCGACGGCGATCGCGGCGAGGTCGGCGGCGATCGGCTCGTCCTGGTCGGTGTTGACCGTCACCAGCGCGCCCACCTCGACGTCGTGCTCGCGGCCGGCGTCGGCGAAGGCGCCCAGCACCACCCGGGTCACCTCCCGCAAGCTGCCCAGCCGCGGGGCGTACAGCTGCGGCTCGATCGCCGGCTCGAGGAACACGACCCCCTGCTCGGCCTCCTGCGCCACCAGCGCCCGGCACAACCCGGCGAGGTCGTCGAGGTCGGCGACCAGGGCGGGGACGCGGCCGTAGGCCTCGAAGAACTCCCACACGTCCCGCCAGCCGCCGGGCCGCCCGAACGCCCCCGCGCGCACGGGCAGGTCCGTGCCGGGGTCGAGGGCGGCGCCGCGGCGCCGGGCCAGGTCCAGGACGGCCGCCCGCGGGTAGGAGCCGTCCAGGTGCGCGTGCACGTGGACCTTCGGCAGCGCGGTGAGGGAGCGGGGCGGGTGCACCCGTCCAACGTAGGGAGCACGGCCCGCCGTGTCGCACAAGGCGGTGTTCTGGGAGCATCCACCGCGTGGATGAGCGCGCGGCACGGCCGGGAGGGGAACTGGACGCGAGGTCCCTGCGGTACCTGGTGGCCGTCGCGCGCGAACGCAGCTTCACCGCCGCCGCCGCGTCCCTGCAGGTCTCCCAGCCCGCGCTGAGCCAGGCCATCGCCCGGGTCGAGGCGCTCGTCGGGGGCCGCCTCGTGGTGCGCGACGCCCGCGGCGTCGCCCGCGAGGGCTCACCGCTGACCCCCGCGGGGCAGGCCCTGCTGGCCGACGCGCACCGCATCACCGAACTGCTGGACCGGGCCCTGGTCCGGGCCCGCCGGCTGGCCGAGGCCGGGGAACGGGAACGGCTCACCGTCGGGATCGGCACCTCCACCCCGCGCTGGGTCTCCACGCGGCTCGTCGAGGCCGCCCAGGAGAGCCCCGAGCTCGACGTCGTGCTGCGGCACGTCCCGTGGGGGCGCGAGGTCACCGACCTCGCCGCCGGGCTGGTCGACGTCGCCTTCGTCCAGCTGCCGCCCGGGCGCGACCCCGACCCGCGGGTGCGCGCGGTGACCGTGGCCGAGGTCGAGCGGGTGGCGGTGTTCGCCCGCGCCCACCCGCTGGCCGCCGAGCCGTCGCTGTCCATCGCCGACCTCGACGACGAGCCCATCGTCGACGCCGGCAGCGACCGCGACGTCTGGCTCGTCGACCCCCGCCCCTCGGGGGCCGCCCCCGTCGTCGTCGGGCCGCCGGCCACGACGGTGGAGGAGATGCTGGCGGTCGTCGCCACGGGACGGGCGATGGCCATCACCTCCGCCGCCGTCGCCTCCGCGCACCGCTCCGACGACATCGCCTTCGTCCGGCTGCGCGGGCTGGAACCGCTGCGGCTGCTGCTGGTGGCGCTCGCCGACGACGCCCGGCCGGCGGTGGCCGACCTGCTCGCCTCGTTCTGAACGGGCCGGCCGGCGTCACCGCGGGGCGGGACGCTCCTCCAGCAGCGCCGAGACCCGCTGACGGGTGACCCCGAACAGCACCGCGATCTCCGCGACGCCGACCCCCTCGGCCTGCAGGGCCCGGATCTGGGCGCGGCGGTACCGGCTGCCGGCCTCGGTGAGCTCGCCCATCGCCCGGGACAGCGTCTCGGCGAGGGAGGGGCGCCGCGCGGTGCGCAGGATGTCGCCGTAGCTCTCGCCCCGCGCCCGGCGGTGCAGCACCCCCTGCGCGCGCTCACGCACCAGGTGCAGGGTCTCCACCGCCTCGGTCAGCTCGGCGACCAGCGCCTCCAGGGTGTCCGCGGTCGGGTCCTCGCCCGCGGGCCCGTCGCCGCGGTCGTCGGTGGTCGTCACGCTGCATTGTCCGTCGCCCGGGGGCGTGCCGTCAGCCGGACCGGGCACCCGCCGCGCCGCGGTGGTAGGGGGACCGGTTCCCGCAAACCGTTGCCGCGCAGCCGCAGCGACGACCGTCGCACATCCGCAACGGGGGTTGCCTCAAGTCGGCAACGGGGGTTGCCGAACTTCTAGACACACCCCAGCGAGCGCCGTTCCGGCGGCCGTCGGCCACCGTCTCGTCGCACCCCGAAGCGAAGGACAGAGCTCCATGCCCCTGACCAGGAACGGCGCCAAGGCGACCATCCCCGCAGCCCGTCCGGCCTCCGGGACCACCACCGCGGCCCCCGCCGCCCGCAAGGACCCCCGCGAGTCCGACGAGGCGCGCCGCCGCGCCCGCACCGTCGCCAAGCAGCAGCAGGCCGCCGAGCGCATCGCCGCCGCCACCACCGAGCTGGCCGCCTCCACCGCGCAGTCCGCCGAGGCCTCCCGCCAGCTGCGCGACGCGATGCAGCAGATCGCCGCCGGCGCCGAGGAGGCCTCCGGCGCCACCCAGGAGTCGCTGGCCGCCACCAACCAGGTCGCCGGGCGCATCCAGACCCAGAAGCAGACCAGCGCCCGGGTGAAGGACACCACCACCAAGCTCCAGACGCTGCTCGGCGAGACCGCCGAGGGCATCTCCAGCCTGGTCGCCAACGTCGGCGAGGCCGCCGACCGCCAGACCCAGTCGGTCGAGATGATCACCGAGCTGGAGAAGCAGGCCGAGGAGATCGGCACCATCGTCGCCGCCGTCGCGCGCATCGCCGACCAGACGAACCTGCTGGCCCTCAACGCCGCCATCGAGGCCGCCCGCGCCCGCCAGCACGGCAAGGGCTTCGCCGTCGTGGCCGACGAGGTCCGCACCCTGGCCGAGACCTCCGAGCGCTCCGCCAGCCAGATCCGCGAGCTCATCGACTCCATCCGCAGCGGCGTCACCGCCGTCGCCGAGGGCGTGCAGGCCTCGGCCGACACCTCCCGCGGCGAGGTCGAGAAGGGGCGCGCCGTCACCGCCCAGCTCGCGCAGATCCGCGACGACATGGTGGTCATCCTCGACGGCGCCGGCGAGATCGCCGCCGCCGCCGGCCAGGCCGAGCGCGCCTCCCAGGACGCGCAGCTGCGCGCCGAGGAGATCGCCGCCGCCGCCGAGCAGCAGTCCGCCGCCGCCGAGGAGGTCCTGCAGACCGTCGACCAGCAGGGCGCGGCGCTGCAGCAGAGCGAGCAGGCCGCCGAGCAGCTGTCCGAGATCGCCGAGGAGCTGCGCGGCTCGGCCGACATCGGCAAGTCCGCCGAGGAGGTCGCCGCCTCCGCCGAGGAGCTGGCCGCCGCCGCGGAGGAGATCAACCGCGCCGCCACCCAGATCTCCCAGGCCATCACCGAGATCTCCAGCGGGGCGCAGGCGCAGTCGGCCAAGACCCAGGAGTCCTCCAGCGCCATCAACCAGATCGAGTCCGGCGCGCAGCTCGCCGAGACCCGCGCGGGCGTGGCCGTGGAGAAGGCCGGCGAGATGATCGAGCAGCTGGCCACCAACAAGCAGGCCGTCGACACGATGATCACCGCGATCACCGCCGCGTCGGCCGCCGCCAAGGACAGCGTCAAGCAGGTCGTGGAGCTGGAGATCGTCTCCCGCAAGATCGACAAGATCGTCGACGCCATCGCCAACGTCTCCATCCAGACGAACATGCTGGCCGTCAACGGGTCGGTGGAGTCCGCGCGCGCCGGGGAGTACGGCAAGGGGTTCGCGGTCGTGTCCACCGACATCCGCAACCTGGCCCGCGACTCCGCCGACAACGCCGAGCGCATCAAGGACCTCGTCAAGGAGGTCCAGGACCGCATCGCCGCCGTGCGCGCGGACCTGGAGGAGACCTCCCGCCAGGCGCTGGTGGAGGTCGAGCGCGCCAAGGCCAGCACCGCCCGCCTCGTCGAGGTCGAGCGCGACATGGCCGAGGTCCGCGAGGGCAACCAGGAGGTGCGCGCCGCGTCCGCCGAGATCGCCTCCGCGCTCTCGCAGGTCAAGACCGCCCTGGACCAGATCTCCGCCGCCGCCAACCAGGCCGACACCCTGTCCGGGCAGGCCTCGGCCGCCGCGCGCCAGCAGTCCACCGGCGCCGAGGAGCTCGCCACCGCCATCGAGGAGATCGCCGCCCTGGCCGACGAGCTCCAGCAGCCCTGACCCGCGCGGCGACCGAGGCGATGACGAGGAGTGCGATGAGCACCGAGGGAACCCTCCTGGAGGAGGTGGACCCCGTCGCGAGCGACGGGGAGGAGAACGACACGAGCAGCGACTTCGTGACGTTCGAGATGGCGGGGGAGTCCTACGCCCTGCCCATGGAGCGCGTGCAGGAGATCATCCGCATGCCCGAGCTGATCCGGGTACCGCTGGGCCCGTCGGCCCTGGAGGGCCTGGCGAACCTGCGCGGGCGGGTGCTGCCGGTGGTGAGCCTGCGCACCTGCTGCGGGCTGAGCACCGCCGAGCACGACGAGGCCACCCGCGTGGTGGTCGTCCAGGCCGCGGGGGCGACCCTCGGCCTGGTGGTCGACCGCGTCACCGCCGTCGTGTCCGTCGAGGCCGACCAGCTCGAGAGCGCCGAGGGGGTGCAGAGCACCGTCCGCTCCGAGCTGCTCGCCGCGGTCCTCAAGGGCACCGCAGGCCGCGCCGCCGGCCGCATGACCACGGTGCTGGACGTCCAGCGCCTGGTCCGGGCCGAGTTCGCCGACCTGGCCCGCAAGGTCGCCGCGAGCGGTACCGGCTCCGGGGCGTGGACCCCGGCGGCGACGGCGGCCGAGGACGACTCCTCCGACACCCTGGAACTGGTGAGCTTCGCCGTCGACGGGCAGGAGTACGCGCTGCCCATCGACCGCGTGCAGGAGATCGTCCAGGCCCCCGAGCGGGTCACGGCCGTGCCCAACGCGGCCGCCCGCGTCCTGGGGGTCATGGACCTGCGCGGCGGGCTGCTGCCCGTCGTCAGCCTGCGGCAGGTCTTCGGCCTGGAGGTCCCGGTCCTCCAGCCGCACAACCGCATCGTCGTGGTGACCGTCGAGCGGGAGGGCCGCGAGTCCCTCGTGGGCGTCGTCATGGACACCGTCCGCGAGGTCCTGCGGGTGCCGGCCGAGCTCGTCGGCGCCCTGCCGCACGTCGTCTCCGGCGGCGGCCGCAGCCGCGAGGTGCAGTCGGTGTGCCGGCTGGAGGACGGCAAGCGGCTGGTGTCGGTCCTGTCGGCCGACTCCCTCGTCGACGTCGGCGGGCTCGCCGACCTCGACCTCGACGACGCGGCGGTGACCCGCACCCGCCAGGACCAGGAGGACGACGTGGTGGACGACGGCCGCGGGGACGACGAGCTGCTCGTCGTCTTCCGCCTGCAGGGCGAGGAGTACTGCGTGGCGGTCGACGCCGTGCAGGAGATCATCCGGGTCCCCGAGACGCTCATCCGCGTCCCGAAGACGCTCGACTTCGTCGAGGGCCTGGTGAACCTGCGCGGCGCGGTGCTGCCGGTGGTGGACCTGCGCACCCGCCTGGGGCTGGACCGCAGCGCCCGCGACGAGCGCCAGCGCATCGTGGTGCTCATCATCCAGGGCGTGCGCACCGGGTTCGTCGTGGACTCGGTCGCGGAGGTCCTGCGGGTCGGCAACGCCGAGCTGGAGGACGCCCCCGAGCTGTCCCCCGAGCAGGCCGAGGTCGTGACGCGGGTGGCGAACCTGCCCCGCCAGGACCGGATGCTGCTCGTCCTCGAACCCGCCCAGCTGCTCGGCGGTGCCCAGGTCGCGCAGCTGGTGGACGAGGTGCGGTCCTCGTCCACCGCCGCCTGAACCGCGGAGCCGTGCCGGTGGCCGGTCCCGGGGAGAAGGTGAAGGTGCTCGTCGTCGACGACTCCGCGCTCATGCGCAAGGCGCTGAAGACGATGCTGACCGCCGACGGTGACGTGGAGGTCGTCCTCGCCCGCAACGGCGAGGACGCCCTCGACGTCCTGGGGCGCGAGGAACCCGACGTGGTCACCCTCGACGTCAACATGCCCGTGATGGACGGGCTGACCTGCCTGGCGCGGATCATGGACGAGCGTCCGGTCCCGGTGGTCATGGTCTCCTCGATCACCGAGCGGGGCGCCATGGCCACCCTGGAGGCCCTGGAGCTGGGGGCGGTCGACTACGTCGCCAAACCCGGCGGCACGGTCTCGCTGAACCTGTCCGAGGCCGCCGAGGAGATCCGCCGCAAGGTCCGCCGCGCGGCCGGGTCCCGGGTGCGCCCCGGGTCGCTGACCTCCCGGCTGCGCCGGCAGCGGGAGGAGGCGTTCGCCGCCGGGCGGGCCGTCCGCCCGGACCCGCCCGGACGCGCCCGCGCGCCGGGCCACCGCCGGCACCACCGACCTGGTGGTGGTGGGGTCCAGCACCGGCGGCCCGGCGCTGCTGTCGGCGCTGCTGTCGCAGTTCCCGGCCGACTTCCCCGCCCCGGTGGTCATCGCCCAGCACATGCCGGCGTCCTTCACCGGGGCCCTGGCCCAGCGGCTGGACGCCTCCTGCGCGCTGCCGGTGCGGGAGGTCACCGGCCTGGTCCCGGTGCAGCCGGGGCACGTCTACGTGGCCCGCGGCGACGCCGACGTGGTGCTGGGCCGGCGCGGGGAGGACCTCGTGGTCCGGCCCGCGCCCGCCGGGTCGGCCTACCGCTGGCACCCCAGCGTCGACCGGCTGGTCGCCAGCGCGCTGGAGCACGTGGACCCCGCCCGCACCGTCGGGGTCCTGCTCACCGGCATGGGCGACGACGGCGCCGAGCAGATGGCGCAGCTGAGGTCCCGCGGCGGCCGCACCGTGGCCGAGTCCGAGGAGTCGGCCGTGGTGTGGGGCATGCCCGGTCAGCTCGTGGCCCGCGGCGGCGCCACCCGGGTCCTGCACTCCGACCAGATCGCGGCGCAGGTCGTCGCCTGGGCCTGACCGCCCGCACCCCCGCACCCCCCACACCCCCCCCGCACCACCCCCCCCGTACCGCAGTTCCCCGAGGAGGAGCCATGGGCCTGGTCAAGAAGGCCGCCACCACCGCGGCCGCCGCGCCGAGCGCCGAGCGCCGCGACACCGCACGGGACCTGGACGGTCTGCTGGCGCAGCTGCGCAGCGACGAGGCCGAGCAGCGCCGCCTGGCCGCGCTGGACCTGGCCGGGGTGACGGCGGCGGTGCCGGCGCTGCTGTCCGCGGCGCGCGAGGAGCGGCAGCCGGTGGTGCGCGACGCGGTGCTCACCACCCTGGTCGCCCACGACCTGCCGGAGGTCGCGCGCGAGCTCGCCGGCTGGCTCGGCGACGACGACGCCGTCCGGCGCAACGCGGCGGTGGTGGCGCTGCAGGCCATGCCGAACGGCGCGGCCGCCGTCCTGGACGAGCTGCTGACCACCGGGGACGTCCGGGTCCGGACCCTGGCCGTGATGGTGCTCAGCACCCTGCCCCACCCCGGGGTGCCGGACTGGCTGGAGGTCGTCGTGGACGCCGACGCCGACGAGAACGTCGTCGCCGCCGCCGTCGACACCGCCCAGCAGCTGGAGGACGGCCTGGCGCGGCAGCTGGCCACCGCCGCGGCCGCCCGCTTCCCGGACAACCCGTACCTGCGGTTCCTGGCGACCCTCGCGGCGGGTGCCCGGTGAGCCTGCCCACCACCAGCGGCGTGGGCGGTCAGCTCACCGACGCCCAGTTCACCCGCGTGCGGGAGTGGATCTACCGGCGCACCGGCATCCAGTTCGGCGACAACAAGCGCTACTTCGTCGACAAGCGCGTGAACTCCTGCGTGCGCGAGCACGGCGGCGACTTCAACCTCTGGTTCGCGTCCCTGCGCGCCGGGGCCGACGAGCGCGTCGCCCAGCAGCTGGTCAACGAGCTGACGGTCAACGAGACGTACTTCCTGCGCGAGGACCACCAGTTCGACTCGCTCGTGCGCACGGTCCTGCCCGGCGTCGCCGCGGCCCGCCGGGCCCGCCGGGACCCCGCGCCGATCCGCATCCTGTCCGTCCCCTGCTCGACGGGGGAGGAGCCGTACTCCATCGCGCTGCGCCTGCTGTCGGACTGGCCGGGCATCGAGGAGTTCGACGTGGAGATCGTCGCCGCGGACATCGACACCCGCGTCCTGGACCTCGCCCAGCGCGGGGAGTACGGGGCGCGGTCGATGCACCGCGTCCCCCCGGCGATGCGGAACCAGTTCTTCGAGCGCATCGGCGGGGACCGCCACCGCCTCAGCGCCGACGTGCGCGAGGCCATCGAGTTCACGACCGCGAACATCTGCGACACCGCGCAGATGCGTTCCTTCCGCGCCTTCGACGTCGTGTTCTGCCGCAACGTCCTCATCTACTTCGACGAGATCTCCTCCCGGCGCGCCGCGGAGAACCTCTTCGGCGCCCTGCGACCGGGCGGGTTCCTCTTCCTGGGGCACTCGGAGTCCATGAGCCGCATCTCACCCATCTTCGACCCCGTCCGGCTGCCGGAGGGGATCGTCTACCAGCGACCCGCGATCGGAGCCACGGCATGAACCCGCTCACCGAGAACCCCGGGGACGGGACGCCGTCGCGCGGCCTGGCCCTGGTCGTCGACGACGCCCCCACGGTCCGGATGTACCACGGCGGTGTCCTGCGCGCCGCCGGGTTCACCGTCGAGGAGGCCGCCAACGGCCTGGAGGCGCTGGAGGTGCTGCTGGTGAACCGCTACGACCTCGTCGTCACGGACGTGAACATGCCGCACATGGACGGTTTCACGCTCGTGCGCCGGCTGCGGGGGGAGGCCCTGTCCCGTTCGGTGCCGGTGGTCACCATCAGCACCGAGTCGCAGGAGTCCGACGCCGAGGCCGGGTACGCCGCCGGCGCCAACCTGTACCTCGTCAAACCGGTGGCGCCCGACCTGCTCACCCGCGTCGCGGACCTGCTCACCGCGCCCCTGCCCTCGCCCTCCTCCGCATCCAGTTCGACCACCGGGAGCCGGTCGTGACCAACCCCCTGCTCGTGCAGTTCGTCGCCGAGTCGGCCGACCTGCTCGCCGACGTCGACGAGGGCCTGCTGCGCCTGGAGGCCGAACCCGGCGACGGTGAGCTCGTCAACGCCGTGTTCCGCGCCGCGCACACCTTCAAGGGTTCCTCCGGGTTGTTCGACCTGCCGGAGCTGACGCGGCTCACCCACGCCGCCGAGGACCTGCTCGACGCCGTCCGCGCCGGCCGGCTCGCCCTGACCCCGGAGATGGTCGACGCCCTGCTGTGGGCGTTCGACACCGTCCGGCGCTGGATGCCGGTCGTCGAGGCCACCGGCCGGACCCCCGAGGGCGCCGACCGCGAGGCCGACACCCAGTCGGCGGTGCTGCGGTCCTGGCTGGGCGAACGGGTCCAGCCGGACGTGACGGACGCGGCCCCCGCGGCCGTCCCCGCCGCACCGCAGGACCTGCCCGGTTGGCTGCGGGACCTGCCCACCGGCCACCTGGAGGAGCTGCGGGTCTGGCTGGAGACCACCGGCGCGACCGTGCGGGCGGTGCGGTACGAACCCGACGCGGCCTGCTTCTTCCGCGGCGAGGACCCGCTGAACCTGTTCCGCCAGGTGCCGGCCCTGGAACTGCTGCACACCGCGCCCGCGGCGCCGATGGGCGACATCGCCGACGTCGACGAGTACGAGTGCGTGCTGCGGTTCACCGCCCTGACCCGCGCCGCGGCCGGGGAACTCGCCCACGTCTTCCGGTACGTGCCCGAGCAGGTGCAGGTCGTGGAGGTCTCGGCGCCCGCCCTGACCCGGCTGCTGCGCGGCGAACCCGCCGGGCCCGCCGCGGACGCGGTCGCGCCGGACGCCCCCGAGGGGGCCGGGGCGGGCCTGGACCCGCTGCACGCCCTGCTGCTGCAGGCCCAGTGCCGGCTGCTCTCGCACGTGGGGACCGACGCCGACGACGTCAGCGACGGCCCCCCGGCCGGCGCCGCGCGCGTGCGCTCGGCCGCCGCGGTCGCGCTGCGCATCGCCACCGCCGCGGGCCTGGACACCGCTCCCGGCGTCACCGGTCTCACCCACTTCCTCGAGACCGGTTTCGCCGGGCCGCTGGTGCAGTGGATCGGCGAGGTCACCGCGGGGGCCGGCGCCCCGGCCCCCAGCCTGGCCGAGCAGGAGCGCGGCGCCGCCGCGCCCGCCCCGGTCCCGGCCCCCCGAACCTCCCCGGAGGAGGCCCCGGCCGCGCGGGCCGACGCCCCGGCGCCCGAGGACGCCTCCCGCGCCGCGCGGGTCCTGAAGGTCGAGCAGGCCAAGGTCGACAAGCTGCTCGACCTCGTCGGGGAACTCGTCGTGGCCAAGAACGCCCTGCCCTTCGTGGCGCAGGAGGCCGAGGACGCCGGTTCGCGCGCCCTGGCCCGCCGCGTCCTGGACGAGTACGCCGTCGTCAGCCGGGTCAGCGAGGAACTGCAGCAGGCCGTCATGGACGTGCGGATGCTGCCGGTCTCCACGGCTTTCGCCCGCGCCCCCCGCCTGGTGCGCGACCTGTCGCGCAAGCTGGGCAAGAAGGTCCACCTCGTGCAGGAGGGGGAGGAGACGGCCGCGGACAAGGACGTGATCGAGATGCTCACCGAGCCCCTCGTGCACCTGGTCCGCAACAGCCTCGACCACGGCATCGAAACCCCGGAGCAGCGCCTGGCCGCCGGCAAGCCCGAGGAGGCGACGCTGCTGCTGCGCGCCGCCCCCGACGGCGACGCGGTCCTCGTGGAGATCGTCGACGACGGGCGCGGCATCGACACCGCCGTCGTGCGGGCCAAGGCCTACCAGCGCGGGCTGATCGACGAGCACGCCCTGGAGAACATGTCCGAGGAGGAGGCGGCCCAGCTGGTCTTCGCCCCGGGTTTCTCCACCGCCGAGGTCATCTCCGACGTCTCCGGGCGCGGGGTCGGCATGGACGCGGTGCGCAGTTCCATCGAGCGGCTCGGCGGCTCGGTCACCACGCAGAACCGGCCCGGGCAGGGTCTGACGGTGCGGCTGCGGCTGCCCCTGACGATGGCCGTCTCGCGGGTCCTGCTGCTGACCGCCGGCGGGCAGCGCTTCGGCGTCCCGCTGGACGACGTGGTGGAGACCGTGCGGGTGGACCGCGCCGACGTCACCCGCGTGGCCGGGCACCCCGTCCTGGCCCTGCGCGACGACGTGGTTCCGCTGGTGTCCCTGGGGGCCCTGCTGGGCACCGGCGGGGACCTGGACGCCGAGGCGCTCAACGTCCTGGTGGTGCGCACCGGTACCGGCCCCCTGGGCCTGGTGGTGGACCGCTTCCACCAGAACACCGACGTCATCCTCAAACCCCTCGAGGGTTTCCTGGCCGCCACCCCCGGCTACTGCGGCACCGCCCTGCTGGGCGACGGCCTCGTCCTGCTGGTCCTCGACGTCAAGGAGCTGAACTCCCGTGCCGCTGCACTTCGCTGAGAACACCGCCGTCCTGAGCGGTGCCGTCGTGGTCGACGACGCCGAGCCGCTGGCGGCCTGGCTGCGCGCCACCCCGGACCCGCACGCCGACCTGGCCGGTTGCCGGCACCTGCACACCGCTGCGCTGCAGGCGCTGCTGGCGGCCCGGGTCAAGGTCGGCGCCGCTCCTGCCGATGAGTTCCTCAGGGTGTGGGTCCTGCCGCTGCTGCAGGCCGCTCCCGCCGAGGACCCCGCTGCAGCTGACGAACCCGCTGACGCCGAGGACACCGCCCAGGACCCCGCCGAGGACACCGCCCAGGACCCCGCGGAACCCCTCCCGACCACGGTCGCCGACGTCCCGACCGACGTCCCGGCCGACGCTCCCGCCGACGTTCCCGTCGAACTCCCCGCCCACCCCGCACCCGAAGAGGCCCTCCGATGACCACCGTCATGCTCGTCGACGACTCGCCCACCATGCTCATGAGCATCAAGTCCATCCTCACCAAGGAGGGCCTGGTGGTCGAGACCGCCGCCGACGGCCAGGAGGCGCTGGACCGCATCAAGGGCGGCCTGAAGCCCAACCTCGTCATCAGCGACGTGAACATGCCCCGCCTGGACGGCATCGGCTTCGTGCGCGAGGCGCGCCGCGCGGGTCTGCGCTTCACCCCCATCCTCATGCTGACCACCGAGTCCGAGCAGACCAAGCGGGACGAGGCCAAGGCCGCCGGCGCCACCGGCTGGCTCGTCAAGCCCGTGACCGGCGACGCGCTGATGAGCGTGATCCGCCAGGTCGTCCCCGGAGCCTGACGTGGGACTGTTCAGCAGGAACCGGGAGGAGCACCCCGTGGAGGCAGGACCGATCACCGACGTGCCCGCGACCACCGAGGTGCTCGCCCGGTCCGGGCGGCTGCTCGACGTGCTCGTCGCCCAGCTGGGCGACGTGGTCGACGGCACCGAGGAGGCCGCGTTCGGCCTCATCAGCGAGGTGCAGCAGATCGACGGCGGCGTGGAGCGCATGAGCGCCCTGGCCGACGAGCTGGTGCGCCGCTGCGAGCAGGGCGCCGACGAGGTGGCCCGCCGCACCCGCGAGAACGCCTCCGACGTCGAGGAACTCGTCCAGCTGGTCACCGACCGGGACCGCTCCGTCCTGGACCTGGTCGGGGAGGTCCGCGCCCTGGACCGCGAGGTGGACGCCATCGCCGCCGTCGCGCACGCCACCACCATCCTGGCGCTCAACGCCAAGATCGAGGCCGTGCGGGCCGGCGACGCCGGGGAGGGTTTCTCGGTGGTGGCCGACGAGGTGCGGGAACTGTCGCGGCAGTCGGCCCAGGCCGCCTCCAGCGTGCGCGCCGGGATCACCCGGGTCACGACGCTCATGGAGCAGCGCCTGGGCAGCGAGACCGGTTCGGCCGGCAGCTCCGAGCAGATCAACTCCCGCCTGGAGGGGATCGCCGCCGCGCAGCACGAGGCCTCGGAGGTGCTCAGCGCGAGCGTGGGCGCCACCCGCGAGGTCGCCGGCCAGATCGCCGGCGCGGTCGCGGACCTGGGGACGCGCACGACGGCGGCGATGGCGCAGACGCAGTTCCAGGACATCACCCGCCAGTCCGTCGCCGCGGTCACCGGGGCGATGGAGGAGCTGGGCCGGCAGCTGGCCGTCGTCACCGGTCACCTGAGCGGTGAGGCCGACGC
Organism: Kineococcus rugosus; assembly: GCF_050871975.1. NCBI lineage: Bacteria > Bacillati > Actinomycetota > Actinomycetes > Kineosporiales > Kineosporiaceae > Kineococcus > Kineococcus rugosus. Next base: position 45,013 of record NZ_JBJLSJ010000035.1, read on the forward strand.
CGAGGCCCTGCGCGCCCTCGACGACGCCGTCGCCACCCTGCAGTCGTCCTACGTCTCCCAGCGCCAGCGGGCGGTGCACGCCGGGCACGGGTCCCGGGGGGTGGCCCCCGCGCAGCCGGCGGCGCCGCTCGTCGAGCTGTTCTGACCCCCGGCCGGTGGCGACGGGCCGTCGCCACCGGCCGGGGCGTGCTCAGCGCGACGCCGCCCTGCCCCCGCCCGTGCGGGCCTCCGCGGCGTCGACGAGGGCGGTGGCGTTCAGGCCGTCGCGCGGGGCCACGGCCGAGCCGAGGCGCGCGCGCAGCCGCACGGGACCACCGGGGAGGTTCACCGGCTCGTCCAGGCTCTCGTGCAGCCGCCGCACGACGTCGCGCACCGGCCCGTCGTCGCCGGGCGGCAGGTCGGGCAGGAGGACCAGGAACTCGTTCCCGGCCAGCCGCCCCACCAGCCCGTTCGTGCGCACCACCGCCCGCAGGCGCCGGGCGGCGTGGACCAGCGCCCAGTCGCCGGCCTCGTGGCCCAGGCGGTCGTTGAGGGACCGGATGTCCTCGAGGTCGGCCAGGACGACGGCCACCGCGTCCCCGGTCCGCGCGCTGCGCCGCAGCTCCCGCTCCAGGTTCGCGACGATCCGCGCCCGGTTGGGCAGCCCCGTCAGGGAGTCGTGGTAGGCCAGGTGCGTCGCGCGCTGCTCGCGCTCGACGCGCTCGCTGACGTCGAACTGGTTGCCGATGAAGTGCGTCAGGCGCCCGGTGGAGTCGTGGACGGGACTGATCGTGATCTCGTTCCAGAACGGCGTGCCGTCGAGCCGGTAGTTCAGCAGGGTGGTCTGCACGGCGCGGCCGGTCAGCAGGCGCCGCGCGATGACGCGCACCTGCGTGCGGTCGGTCCCGCTGCCCTGCAGCAGGCGGCAGTTGCGCCCGAGGACCTGCTGCGCGGCGTACCCGGTCATCTGCTCGAACGCGGCGTTGACGTACACCAGCGGCAGGTCGGGCGCGGTGGCGTCCGCGATGACGATGCCGTTGCGGGCGGTGGCGATGGCCCGGGTGAGCAGCCCGGGCAGCTCGGCCGGGGCCACGCCGCCGAGCATCGACGCGCCGGTGCCCGCGCGCGGGCGCACCACCACCGCCTCCCCGGGCGGACCGGCGGCCTCGTCCCCGACGCGGTCCCCGGCGCGGTCCCCGGTGAGGTCCCCGGCGTCGGCCGGCTCGGGGTCCCGGGCACCGACGTGCACCCTCGACATCAGCACGTTCGCGGCCTCGATCACCTGGTCCCGGTCGTAGCTCAGGACGTAGGTCATGGGCCGACGGTGACCGGTGGCCGCACCGTCGGGGGCGGCGTCGCGGGCGGCCAGGGCGGCGGCGAAGTGGGGGGAGACGACCGTCACCACCCACTCCTGCCCGACCGGGTCGTCGTCGGCCAGCGCCCTGCCGTGCGCCCCGGGGACGGGGGTGGCCGGGATGCCCGGGCCCAGGACGGCGGTCAGGCAGGAGACCGCGGCCAGGGCCTCGTACCGGCGGCGCGTGGCGCTGGTGAAGGAGTCCGCGTGCTGGAAGCAGGACAGGACGACGGTCGTCTCGTCCAGCAGCATCGCCTGGCGCTCGACCTGCCGGGTCAGCGCGGCCAGCAGGTCCGGGCTCGTCGGCCGGGCGGCCACGCCGCGGGCGAGGACCTCGAAGGCGGTGGTGGCCGCCGGGGGCACCGGGGGCGCCGGGGGCAGCGCCAGCGGCGCCCCCCACCGCTCGGGGAGGTTCCCGGGCCGGGCGAAGTGCCACCCCTGCCCCAGCCGGGCCCCCATCCCCAGCGCCCGGCGCAGGTGCTCGGGGGTCTCGATGCCCTCGGCCAGGACGAGCGCGCCGCTGCGCTGCGCCTCGGCGTGCACGGCGTTGACGATGGTCGCCACGTCCAGCGAGGGGCGGGACCGGACCAGCGCCAGGTCGAGCTTGACGACCTGCGGGCGCAGGAACGGCATCAGCGCCAGCGCGGCCGGTTCGGCGCCCACGTCGTCCAGGGCGACCGCCCACCCCAGGTCCCGCACCCGGGCGACACCGGCCAGCAGCTGCGCGGGGTCGTGCAGCAGGTCCCGCTCGGTGACCTCCACGACGACCTGCACCCCCGGGTCGAGCACGCTCGCGAGCTCGGCCAGGTCCCGGTGCGACAGGGTCCCGAGCGTGGGGGGCTCGACGTTGACGAACAGCGTCGCCCCCGCCGGCAGGGAACCGGCGGTGGTGAGGACGCACCGCAGGCACTCGGCGTCCAGGCGCAGGGCGGCGGGGCCACCGGGGTCGCCGGCCCCGGCGAACAGCTGGGCGGGGCTCAGCTCGGCGCCGCCCCGGCGCGCGCGGACGAGCCCCTCGACGGCGACGACCCGGCCGCTGTCCAGGTCCACGACGGGCTGGTAGACCGCCCGCAGGTGGTGCTGGTCGTCGGGGTCGGGCACCTCGGGGTCGGACGCCGTCGTCATCGCCACCGCCTCACGTCCTGAGCGTCCGGGGTCCGCACGGACCGCTCCGACTGTAGGGACGCGCCCGGCGCTTGTCGCGGTGATCCCGGGTTCAGGCGGCGAGCAGGTTCACCGCGGCGGTGGCGCCGCAGGCCACGACGCTGACCGGGGCCCACACGGCCCGCTCGACGCGGCTGCGGGTGATCAGGTTCAGGACGGCCCCGACGGCGAGCAGGGCCACGAGCACCCACAGCGCGGCGGGCAGGGCTCCCTCGGGCAGCGGCGTCCGGACGCCGACGCCGGCGCGGCGCAGCACGAGCAGCGCGGCGGTGGCCCAGACGAGCGCCGCGACCAGGCTGGTGACCCGCAGGCGCGGGGGCAGGTGGTCGGGGGCGCCGCCGTACGCGGCCCGGCCCCAGGGGGCGCCGGCGGCGAGGGCGACCTGGAACCCGGCGACGACCAGCAGGAGCAGGGCGGCGGTCGCGCCGGCGGCCAGGAGCGGGGTCACGTCCGCAGGGTAGGGTCTTGTATCTGGCAGATACAAGGAGGACCGTGAACCAGACCGAGCTCGTCGTGCTGGCGGTGCTGAGCGTGCGCCCCGCCACCGGCTACGCGGTGCGCGAGGTGGTCCACGGGCAGCTCGGCGCCTTCTGGGGCGAGAGCTTCGGGCAGATCTACCCGGCGATCTCCCGGCTCGTGGCCGACGGCTCGGTGCAGCCCGTCGAGGGGGGACGCGCGGGGTCGGCGCGGTACGCGCTGACCGCCGCCGGCCGCGCCCGGCTCCTCGACGGCCTGGCCGCCCCGCCCGTGCCGCAGCGCCCGCGTGACGGGACGCTGCTCCGGCTGTTCTTCGGGGACCTGCTGGGGCCCGCGGCCTGCGCCGACCTGGTGCGGCAGGTGCGCGACCGGGCCGGTGAGCGGATCGCCGAGCTCGCCGCGGCGCGCGCCGAGGTCGAGGGTGAGCTCGCGGCCGGGGAGCCCCGGGCCCGGTACTGGCTCATGACGATCTCGGCGGGGGAGCACACCGCCCGCGCGGCGCTGGCGTGGTGCGAGGAGACGCTGGCCGCCCTCGCCGGGGAACCGCCCCCCGCGGGCCCGCTGGGTACGATCCCGCGGTGACCCCCCGCTCCGTGCCGCCGTCCCGGCCTGCCCGGGAGTCGCTGGCCGACTCGGTGCACGCCTCGCTGCTGGCCTGGTTGATGGACGGCAACGCCCGCCCGGGGGAGTCGCTCAGCATCGACGGCCTGGCCCGCACCCTGGGGGTCTCGCCGACCCCGGTGCGGGAGGCGATGGCCCGGATCGAGGGCACCGGCCTGGTCGAGCGGGTCGCCATGCGGGGCTACCGGGTCGCGGGGCTGCTCTCGCCGCGCGAGGTCGAGGAGCTCATGGACGCGCGGCTGCTGCTGGAGTGCCACAACGCGGCCGCGGCCGCCGCCCGCGTCGACGAGGACCTGCTGGACCGGCTCGCGGACACGGTGCGGCGCATGGAGGAGGCGCCCAAGGGGCCGTCCTTCGCGGACTACCAGGACTACCACCGGGCCGACAACGAGTTCCACCGGCTGCTGAACCGGGCGGGCGGCAACACCTTCCTGGCCGAGGCCTTCGAGGCGCTGAACGGGCAGGTGCAGCGGTTCCGGCTGCGGCTGGTCGGCGACGGGGTCACGGACGCGGAGATGGCGATCGTCGAGCACGGCGCGCTGGTGCGGGCCCTGCGGGCGCGGGACGCGGCGGCGGCGGCGGAGCGGATGCGCGAGCACCTGGAGGCCGTGCGCGCGCGGGCCATCGCGGACAGCGCCGCGGTCGGCCACGGCAGCGCGACCGGCTCCTGACGTCCTGCCGGGCTCCAGCAGGCCCGCTTGACACCTACATCCTATTGGATGTTGCATGCGCCGGGCGGACCCGTCCGTCCGAGCGACCTCTGTGAACGATGACGTCTTCAGGAGCAGGCAGTGACCTCACCCACCACCCCGGAGCAGACCCAGCTGGTCGACTCCGCCGTCCGCCGCTCGGTCAAGCGGCTCATCCCGTTCCTCCTGCTGATGTACGTGATCGCGTTCCTCGACCGCAGCAACGTCGGGTTCGCCAAGGAGGAGCTCGAGATCAACATCGGGCTCTCGGCCTCGGCGTACGCGCTGGGGGCGGGCCTGTTCTTCGTCGGGTACGCCGTGTTCGAGGTGCCCAGCAACCTGATCATGCACCGGGTCGGCGCCCGCTGGTGGATGGCCCGGATCATGGTGACCTGGGGCATCATCGCCACCGCCTTCATGTTCGTGCAGGGCGAGACGATGTTCTACGTCCTGCGCTTCCTGCTCGGCGTCGCCGAGGCCGGTTTCTTCCCCGGCGTCCTGCTCTACCTGACCTACTGGTTCCCCGAGGACCGGCGCGCGTTCGCGACCGGCCTGTTCCAGATGGGCCTGCCGCTGGCCAACATCGTCGGCGGACCGCTCTCGGGCGGGCTCCTGGAGCTCGACGGCGCCGCCGGCCTCGCCGGGTACCAGTGGCTGTTCATGGTCGAGGGCCTCATCGCCGTCGTCGTCGGCGTCGTCGCGGTGTTCTACCTGACCGACCGGCCCGAGAAGGCCGCGTGGATGCCCGCCGCCGAGCGCGACGCCCTGCTGGCCCGGCTGGACGCCGACAACGCCGACCGCGCCGCCGTCGGCGGGCACCAGGGCTGGGGCAAGGCCCTGCTCAACCCCCGCGTCCTGTACTTCTGCCTGATCTGCCTGTGCATCCAGGCCGCCGTCTACGGGCTGACGTTCTTCCTGCCCACCCAGGTCGCGTCCATCACCGGCCGCGAGGTCGGGTTCAAGGTCGGCCTGCTCACCTCCATCCCGTGGCTGTGCGCCCTCGTGACGATCGCGGTCCTGCCGCGGTTCGCCGACCGCAGCGGCCGGCACCGCGAGATCGGCGCCGGGCTGCTGGTCCTGTCCGGGGCCGGCATCGCGGTCTCGGCCGTCGCCGGCAACGCCGTCGTCGCCATCGTCGCCCTGTGCGTCGCCGCGGTCGGGTTCGTCACCTGCCAGCCGCTGTTCTGGACCCTGCCCACCCGCTACCTCAGCGGGGCGGCGCTGGCCGCCGGCTTCGGCCTCATCAACGGCCTGGGCAACCTCGGCGGGTTCATCGCCCCGAACATCCGCGTCTGGGCCGAGGAGACCTTCGACTCCACCACCGCGGGCCTGTTCGCCCTCGCCGGGATGGCCGTCCTGGGTGCGCTGTTCCTGCTGGGCACCCGGTTCCTGCGCGACGCCCCCGCCGACGCGACGGCCACCCGGCCCGCCGGCGCGGTCCGCTGACCCACCCCCTCGACCCCCTGGAGACCACCGTGGAGTTCCCCACCCGCCGCACCGCCGTCGTCACCGGAGTCGGTGCCCCCCGCGGCATCGGCCGCGTCGTGGCCCGCCGCCTCGCGAAGGACGGCTGGAGCCTGGGCCTGGTCGACATCTCCGCCACCGGCGTGGACGAGATCACCCGCGAGCTGTCCGACGCCGGCGCCGAGGTCCACGGCGCCGTCACCGACATCGCCTCGCCCGACTCCGTCGCGGACGCGTTCGCGCGGTTCGACCGCGAACTGCCGCCCGTCGTCGGCCTGGTCAACCTCGCCGGCATCGCCGACCCCACCCCGCTGATGGAACTGACCGTCGAGGGCTGGAACCGGACGATGGCCGTCAACGCCACCGGGTCGCTGCTGATGATCCAGGCCGCCGCCCGCCGGATGATCGAGGTCGGGGTGGGACGCATCGTGAACACCTCCTCGATCACCGCGGTCGACGGCGGCGGGACGTTCTCGAAGACCTCCTACGCCGCGGCCAAGGCCGCGGTCCTGGGGCTGACCCGCGGCGCGGCCCGCGAACTGGGACCGCACGGCATCACCGCCAACGCGATCCTGCCCGGTCCCATCGACACCGACATCATGGGCGGCACGCTGAGCGAGGAGCGCAAGGCGGGGATGGCCGCGGGCATCCCCGTCGGCCGCGTCGGCACCCCGGCCGACATCGCCGCGATGGTGGCGTTCCTGCTGTCCGAGGACGCCGGGTTCGTCACCGGCGCCAGCTACCAGGTCGACGGCGGCAAGCACATCAACTGACCCGCCGAACGCCGAACGCCCGCCCCGGGTCCCGGGGCGGGCGGTCGGGGTCAGCCGGTGGGTCAGGCGGTGAAGACGTACTCGGTGGTGGTGGCGAACTCCCCGCCCGGGCGCAGCACCGAGTCCCCCAGCAGCGGCTGGTTCACGGCGTCGGGCAGCAGCTGGGTCTCCAGGCACAGCGCGTCGCCCTGCCGCACCGGCCGGCCCGCCGTCGTGCGCCAGGACCCGTCGAGGAAGTTGCCCGAGTAGAACTGCAGGCCCGGCAGGTCGGTGCGCACGGTGACCGTGCGGCCGCTGCGGGGGCCGGTCAGCGCGGCGACCTCGCGCAGCGCGCCCGGGTCGTCCAGGACCACGCAGTGGTCGTAGCCGCCGGCGCGCAGGAGCTGCTCGTCGGCCTCGCGCAGCCGCTCCCCGACGCGGGTGGGTGCGCTGAAGTCGAACGGGGTGCCGGCGGTGGGCGCGAGCTCGCCGGTGGGGACGAGGTGCTCGTCGACCGGCAGGTAGCGCGAGGCCCGCAACCGCACCACGTGGTCCTCGACCGTGCCCGCGCCGTCGAGGGCGAAGTAGGCGTGGTTCGTCAGGTTCACCGGGGTGGGGGCGTCGGCGGTGGCGCGGTACTCCAGGCGCAGGACGACCGCCCCCTCCTCCTCCCGCAGCGAGTACGTGACCGAGGCGTCCAGGGTCCCGGGGAAACCCATGTCGCCGTCGGGGCTGCGCAGGGACAGCCGCACGCCCGGCACCCCGTCGGCGTCGACCTCGGACGCGGTCCAGACCCGCTGGTCGAAACCCTCCGCGCCGCCGTGCAGGGCGTTGCGGCCGTCGTTCAGCGGCACGCGGTGCTCCATGCCGTCCAGGGTGAAGCGGCCGCCGGCGAGCCGGTTCGCCACCCGGCCCACGACCGCGCCGGGGTACCCGGAGGCGGCCTCGTACGCGGCGACGTCCGGCAGGGCGACCACGGCGTCCCCGAGGGCGCCCGCGGAGTCCGGCACGAGGACCTGCTGCAGCGTCGCCCCGCGCGTGAGCACCGCGGCGCTCGCGCCCGAGGGCAGGCGCAGCTCCCAGCGCTCCACCGGTTCGCCCCGGCGGGTGCGGCCGAAGGGGGTGCTGTGCAACGTCGCCGTCATGGGGCGATCGTGCCCTACCCGCCCGCGGCGCCCCCCGCGGACCCCGCGGTCAGTCCAGGCGCCAGTCGATCCCGTCCCCGCCCGCCTCGCGCAGCAGGGCGTCCACCCGGCTGAAGGGCCGGGAGCCGAAGAACCCGCGCGAGGCCGACAGCGGGCTGGGGTGGACCCCCGCGACCACCGGCACCCCCTCCAGCAGCGGGGTGACCTGCTGCGCGTCGCGCCCCCACAGCAGCGCCACGAGCGGACCGCCGCGCGCCGCGAGCGCGCGGACCGCGGCGTCGGTGACGGCCTGCCAGCCGAGCTTGCGGTGCGAGCCGGAGGCGCCGGAGCGGACCGTCAGGACGCGGTTGAGCAGCAGGACCCCCGCCTCGGTCCAGCGCGACAGGTCACCGTGCTCGGGCGGCACGACCCCCACGTCCTCGCGCAGCTCGCGCCCGATGTTGACCAGGCTGCGCGGCAGCGGCCGCACGTGCGGCTCGACGGCGAAGCTCAGGCCGATCGGGTGCCCGGGGGTGGGGTAGGGGTCCTGGCCGACCAGCAGCACGCGGACCGCCTCGAACGGCTGCCGGAACGCGCGCAGCACGTGCTCCGGTGCCGGCAGCCACCCCTCCGGCTCGGCGGCCAGCGCCGCCGAGACCCGCTCGAGGTCCGCGCGGGCCGGTCCCAGCGCCCGCGCCCAGCCCGGGTCGAGGTCGTCCAGGCCCAGTCCGGCCGGGTCGTGCGGGGTCTGCGGGAAGGGTGGGGGAGCAGTCACGGGAGTGACGCTACGACCGCGCGACGCGCCGTGCGTCGTCGGAGCCGGTGTCGGTACCCCCTCCTAGACTCCCCAACGTGGTCACCGGTCCGGGGGCCCGGCAGGACGGAGGGGGACACGTGGAGCGGTCGGACGCCGCAGCGCGCATCGAGCGCGACGAGCACGAGCGGGCGGGGGAGCTGCCCGAGGGGCTGAGCCGCCGGGACGCCGAGATCCTCGCCTTCGAGCGCCAGTGGTGGAAGTACGCCGGCGCGAAGGAGCAGGCCGTGCGCGAGCTGTTCGACCTCTCGCCGACGCGGTACTACCAGCTGCTCAACGCGCTCATCGACTCCCCGGCCGCGCTGGCGCACGACCCGATGCTCGTCAAGCGGCTGCGCCGGATGCGCGCGAGCCGCCAGCGCGCGCGCTCGGCCCGCCGCCTGGGCGTGCAGCCCTGAGCGGGCGGGGTCAGCGGCCCCGTCAGCTGGCCGCTCGGCGCGGTGCGCACCGCACCCGGCGGGGCCCCGCCGGCGTCCTGCTCCTCCTGCTGGCCTGGCTGGTCGTCGCGGGCGCCGTCGCGGCCGGTCTGGCGGCGCTCCTGCGGCCGGTGCTCGGACCGCTGCTGGAGGTGGCGCGGGGCGTCCTGTGAGCGGCGGTGGCGTGACGGTCCGGTGAAGACCGCGCACGACCGGGTTCGTCGAACCCTGTCCCACCAGCCCCTCCCCGCACTAGCCTTGGCCTCGGTCGATCCGTTCGGCGAGCACCACCCCCGCGGGGAGCGCACGTCGGCGTCGCTCACGGCCGCGTGGCCGCGGGCAGCGTGAGACCCGTGCCCGGCGCGCCCCCGCGCCGGGGGCGTCTTCCGCTCGCTGCACCACAGGAGAAGCAATGGCTCAGGGCACCGTGAAGTGGTTCAACGCCGAGAAGGGGTACGGCTTCATCACCGTCGACGACGGTGGCGCGGACGTGTTCGTGCACTACTCGGCGATCGTGGCGGACGGGTACCGCGCCCTCGAGGAGGGCCAGCGCGTGGAGTTCGAGGTCGGGCAGGGCCAGAAGGGCCCGCAGGCCGAGAGCGTCCGCGCTCTCTGAGCCGCGCCGGGGGGGGGGGGGGGGGGGGCCCCCCCCCGGGGCCCGGCGAGGGCGGCGCGGAGGCGGTCGCGGGCGCTGTCGCGGAGCGCGGCGCCGACGGTGGTGAGGGTCCA
>NZ_JBJLSJ010000036.1:0-53416 GCF_050871975.1 Kineococcus rugosus
CATATTCGAAAATATCTAGGTGGGTTGGGTCCCACGGTGGACGACGTGGTCGGCGAACTCGGGCCGCCCCGGCGCTGGGGGGTGGGGCGGCGGCCCCGCCCCCCCCACGGCGACCTGCACGACCTCGGCGTCACCCCCGCCCAGGGCCGCGTCCTGCGCGTCGTCGGCCGCTGCGAGGACCCCCCGCGCATGGGCGCCGTCGCCGAGCACCTGCACATCGCCCCCCGCTCCCTGACCGACCTCGCCGACCCCCTGGAGCAGGCCGGGCTGCTGCGCCGCACCCCCGACCCCGACAACCGCCGCTCCACCCTCCTGGACCTCACCCCCGCCGGCCGCGCCGTCCTCGACGAGCTGCACCGGCGCTCGCGGGAGTCGGCGGCCGCCGCGTTCGCCGTCCTGGAGCCCGAGGACCGCCGCCGGCTGCTGGACCTGCTGCGCCGGCTGGAGGGGGCGCTGGCCTGACCCGCCGCCGGGCGGGGTGACCGCCGGTGGGGCCGTGGATACCCTCGGGTCACCCCGAGGGGGTGCGAGGCAGCGATCGACGGCAGGAGGAGGTGCACGTGCTCGACCCCGTCCCGCCGACGCCGGGCACCGACCGCCTCCGGCTCGACCTCGCCCTCCAGGCCGCCGACCTGGCGCTGTTCGACTACGACCTGCGCACCGGCCGGCTCATCGCCGACGACCGGCTCGCCGCCCTCCTGGGCGGGCCGCCGGACACCAGCGCGACCGGCCTCGCCGACCACCTGGCCGACCTCACCGCCCCCGGGGAGATGGGCCGGTTCCGCGACACCGTGACCCGGGCCGTCGAGACCGGCGGCTCGTTCCACGTGGAACTGCGGCTGCGGCCCCGCGAGGGCGCGCCCTCCTGGCTCGGCGTCCGCGGCCGCGTCCTGCTCGAGGACGGCGTCCCGGCCCACCTGCTCGGCATCGCCCACGACGCCGGCCGCGACCACCGCGTCGACCTGGCCAGCGCGCTGGAGTCCCTGCCCGCCGCCTACTACGCGCTCGACCACGACGGCCTGCTGCGCACCCTGAACGCCGAGGCCGAGCGCCTCACCGGCCGCCCGCGCGCCGAGCTGCTCGGCCGCCCCTGGGGGGACGTCTTCTCCCTGGCCGCCGGGTCCGACACCGACCGGGTCCTGCAGTCGGTCGAGCGCACCGGCCGCGCCGAGACGGTGGAGCTGCTGCACCCCGAACCGCTCGCCCTGTGGTGCGAGCTGCGCGCCTGGCCCGACGGCGAGGGCACCAGCGTCCTGCTGCTGCCCTCCGGCGCGCGCCGCGCCGCCGAGGAGGCCGCCCACCGCGCCACCACCCAGGTGCAGGTCCTGGCCGCCGTCGGCGCCCACCTGTCGGGGACGCTGGACGCCGAGACGGCCGTCGCCCGGCTCTCCGGGATCCTCGTCCCCGTCCTGGGCGACTGGTGCATCGTCTCGGTGATCGACGACCACGGCACGCTGCGCGACGTCGGCTGCCAGCACGCCGACCCGGCCCGGCAGGACGTGCTGGAGTCCTACCGCTCGCACCGGATGCGCGCCGTCGTCGAGCGCAACCCCGACGGCCCGCCGTACATCCTCCAGGCCGTGCGGACCGGCCGTCCCGTGACGCTGCCCGTCCCGGCGGTCGACGCCATCCGCGCCCTGCTCGGCGACGGCCCCGCCGCCCGCGAGATCGACGAGCTCGACCCCGAGTTCGTCACCGTGCTGCCGCTGCGGGCCCGCGGCCGCACCGTCGGCCTGGTCACCCTGGCCCGCGACCACGGCCGCCGGCCCTTCGACCCCGAGGACCTCGCCACCGCCTCCGGCGTCGCCGAGCGCGCCGCGCTCGCCCTGGACAACGCCCGCCTCTACGGCCAGCAGCAGAGGATCGCCGAGGGGCTGCAGCGCGACCTGCTCACCGCGCCCGCCCAGTCCCCGCACTGGCAGACGGCCGTCCGGTACCGCCCGGCGGCGCGCGCCGCGCAGGTCGGCGGCGACTGGTACGACGCCTTCCACCAGCCCGACGGGTCCACGATGCTCGTCATCGGCGACGTCGTCGGCCACGACATCGGGGCCGCGGCCGCCATGGGCCAGCTGCGCAACCTGCTGCGCGGCATCTCCTTCGCCGCGCCCGACGGGCCGGCCGGCCTGCTGGGCCGCCTCGACGCCGCGATGGCCGGCCTGGGGCTGCCGACGATGGCGACCGCCCTGGTGGGCCGGCTCGACCCGCGGCCCGACGGGGTGCGCCTGGAGTTCTCCAGCGCCGGGCACCCCGCCCCGGTCATGCTGCGCCGCGGCGGCGCGGCCGTCCCGCTCGTCGTCGCCGACGGCCGGGACGGGCCCGACCTGCTGCTGGGCATCGACCCGGGCACCGCGCGGCACGACGGCGAGCTGCTGCTGCGCGCCGGCGACACCGTCCTGCTGCACACCGACGGCCTCGTCGAGCGGCGCGACCAGAGCCTGGACGTGGGCACGGCGCGGCTGCTCGACGCCGTCTCCCGGCACGCCGGGCTGGGCCTGGAGGACCTGTGCGACGCGCTGCTGGACGAGCTGCTGCCGCCGCGGCCCGAGGACGACGTGGCCGTCGTGGCGGTGCGGATCACCTGATCCCGACCCACGGTCCCGTTTCCCCCCGCCGGGCACCCCGCGTGCAGCACAATCACCGACTGTGAGCGCCACCGGGACCGGGGACCTGTCGAGGGGATCGGTCGCCTGGCGCGCCGGGGCGGTCTGCGCCGGCCTGGTCGTGCTCCTGGGCGGGCAGCTGCTCGACACCAACGACTGGTTCCCGCTCGGCTCCCTGTCGCAGTACGCGACGCCCCGGTCGGCCGACGGCAGCGTCGTGTCCACCTCGCTGGAGGGCACCACCGTCGACGGCGAGGTCGTCGAGGTCCCCATCACCCCCGCCGGGGTCGGGCTGTCCCGCGCGGAGGTCGAGGGCCAGGGGCAGCGGATCATCGCCCACCCCGAGCTGCTCGGGGAGCTGGCCCGCTCCCGCGCCCGGCTGCACCCCGACGAGGTGCCGCTGCGCGAGCTGCGGCTGGTGCGCAGCGAGCGGCAGCTGCGCGACGCCCGCCTCGTCGGCCCCACCGACGTCCGCGTCCTCGCGACCTGGACCGCCTCGTGAACCGCGTCTCCGCGTTCCTGGTGCCCGCGCTGCCCCGGGCCCGCGTCGCGTGGCTGCGGCTGCTGCTGGCCTGCTTCGCCCTCCTCGACGCCCTGTTCCTCACCCGGCACGTCTTCGCGCACGTCCACGTCGGGGCGTTCTGGCGCCCCACCCTGCTGGGCCGCGTGCTGCACTTCCCGCCCCCCACGACCCTCACCGCGTCGCTGGCGGTGACCGCGATGGTCCTCGGGATCGTCCTGGCCCTGCCCCGCCGCACCCGCCACCTCGCCGGCTGGCTCAGCTCCCTGGGCTACCTGTCGTGGACGCTGTGGTCGATGGGGTTCGGCTACGTCGCCCACGACCACCTGGCGATCGTCGTCGCGATGGTCGTGCTGCTGACCGCCGGGCGCGCCGACTTCGACGACCCCACGCCCTCGCGCCGGGCCGGGTGGGCGCTGCGCTGCGTGCAGATCGCCACCGTGATGACCTACGCCGGGTCCGCGGTCAGCAAGTGGGTCCGCTCCGGGACGCCGTGGGACTGGGCCAACGGCGCCGTCACCGTGTGGGCCGTCACGCGCCGCGGCTCGGCCCTCGGCGACTGGGTCGGCCGGTTCCCCGCGTTCCTCGTCGCCGTGCAGTGGGTCGTGCTGGTGTGTGAGTTCCTGGCCCCCGTCGCGCTGTGGCTGCGCGGCCGGTGGCTGGCGTGCGCGGTCGGCGCCGCGCTGCTGTTCCACCTCTCGACGTACCTCACCCTCGGCATCCACTTCCTGCCGACGGTGGTGTGCTGGGCGGCGTTCCTGCCGCTGGAACGGCTGCGGGCGCCGCGGCCGGTGCCCGTGCCGGAACCGGTGGGCGTCTGAGGCGGGCCGCGCGGCCTCACCCCACCTGCAGCACCGGCGACGGGTCGTCCAGGTCGACCAGGAACACCCCCGGCCCGGGGCCGGCGACCACCGCCTCCCCGCCGGGCCACCACGACCCGCTCCCCCCGGCCCCGGCCCACCCGCCCGTGGGTCCGGCGTGGTTGGCCAGGACGACCGGGACCCGGTACCGGCGAGCCACCTCGGCCGCCCGGTCCGCGTCGGCGCGGTACCCCTGCGGTGAGAGCAGGACCCCCAGGAGCCAGGCGTCGGCCCCGCCCGCCTCCACCGCCTGGGCGTCGTCGCCGAGGTCGGCGCAGACGCCGAGGGCCAGGCGCCGGCCGTCCACGTCGAGCACGTGCGCGCCCCGGCCGGGGGTGAACGCGGCCCGCTCGGCCCCGAACAGGTTCCGCTTGTCGTAGAGCCCCACCGCACCGCGCCCGTCGACGACCACGGCGGACAGGTGCCGCTCCCGGTCGCAGGCGGTGGGGGCGCCGACGACGGCGGTGACCGCGCGGCGCCGGCACTCCTCGCGCAGCGGGAGCAGCCGGGGGTCCGCCGGGGTCAGGACGAGCGAGGCGTCCCCGGCGACGGCCGCCGGCAGGTACCCGGTGAGGGACAGCTCCGGGAACAGCACCACCCGGGCCCCGGCCGCGGCCGCGGTGGCGACCGCCCGCACGTGCCGGTCGACGTTGGCCTCCACGTCGAGGTCCCGCGAGACGGTCTGGGCCAGGGCGATCAGCACGGGACCGCCGCTCAGCGCTCGGTGCGGCGCCGGGAGCAGCGGCGAGCGTGCACCGCGAACAGGACGGCGGCGAGGGTGAAGGCGCTCGCGGGCACGTACCCGAGGGCCTTCTCCCCGCTGAGGGCCTGGATCCACTGCGGCATCGAGATGGCCAGCATGGCCACCGCGAGGGCCAGCCACGTCGTGGTCTCCTGCGACGAGGTGGCCTGCTGCGGGGTGCGTCGCTGCGTCATGCGATCGACCCTGCCCGACGGGAGCACGGCCCCCATCCCCCGTCGGTCGCAGCGCCGGTCACCGTTCGGACGACGAGCCGTCCACCCGCCCCAGCAGCAGCGCCAGGTGCAGCGCGGTCCGGTCGCGGCCGTCGTCGAGGTCGTACCCGGTGACCTCCTGCACCCGCCGCAGCCGGTGGTACAGCGTCTGCCGGTGGATCGACAGGGCCTGCGCGGTCCGCTGCGCCGACCCGGCCAGGTCCAGGTAGGTGCGGGCGGTCTCGACGAGGTCGGCCAGGGCGGGGTCGTCCAGCAGCGCCCGCGCGCGCTCGTCCACCACGACCGCGGCCAGCGCGGCGGGCTCGGACAGCGCGTGCAGCCGCCACGCCCCCAGCCGCTCCCACTCCCGCACCCCGGGGCCGCCGGAGCGCAGGGCGGCGTCGGCCTGCCGCCAGCCGGTGTGCGCGGACGTCGCCGGCACCGCCCCGGAGACCCCGGCCGCCACCCCCGCCGGGTGCTGCGGCGACAGCGCCGCCGCGGCCCTCCCGGCGATGTCGGCCCCCACCAGCGGGGCGGGGACGACGAGCGCGGCCCGGTGCCCGACCCCGGCGGTCAGGACGGCCCGCGGCAGCAGCCAGCCGTTGACGACGCCGGTGGGGCCGCCGTCGGCCGCGGCCAGCGCCACCACCGTCACCGTCGCGGTCAGCAGCCCGTCGCGCCGCAGCTCCTCCACCGCGCGCGCCCGCGACCCCGCGTCGGGGGACAGCAGCTCCCCGACCGCCCACGTCGTGCGGTCGGCGGTCCGGGCCCGGGTGGCCAGGTGCGCGGCGAGCAGGTCGAGGGCGTCGTGGACGCGGTCGAGGTGCTCGGTCCGCACCCGCCCGTGCGGGTCCAGCAGCCACAGGTACCCGTACGTCACCGCGCGCCAGCGCACCGGCAGGCACCACCGCGCCAGCCGCCCGGTCGCCGGGTCGCCGGGGATGGGCAGCGGCCCGGTGGCGCGGGCGATGCCGAACCCGGCGAACAGCTCCTGCACGAGCGGGTCCGAGCGTCGCCGCAGGATCGACCGGCGCCGCACCTCGTCGATGTCGTCGTCGTGGCCGGAGGAGGCCACCAGCAGCAGGTCGCGGTCCTCCAGGGTCGCGGGCGCCCCGGTGAGCTCGGCGACGGTGTCGACGAGGTCCTGCACCTGGTCCGTGGCGTTCACCCGCCGATCATCCACCTGGATGACGGCGGGCTCCCGATCCGTGACGGGTGTCGGTGGCCCCGCCGCGCCGGGACGCCTAGCGTCGAGGTGTGTTCGGACAACTCCTCCTCGGTGTCGCCGGCAACAGCGGGGTCCGCCGGCTCGTCACCGGCAGCACCCTCAGCCGCCCCGTCGTCGCCCGCTTCGTCGCCGGTGACGACGTCGAGGCCGCCACCCGCGCCGTGCGCGACCTCGCCGGCGGCGGCATCGCCGCCTCCCTCGACCGCCTCGGCGAGGACGTCACCACTCCCGCGCAGGCCGACGAGACCGTCGCCGGGTACTCCGAGCTGCTCGACCGGCTGGCCGCCGAGGGCCTCACCGCGGGCAACGAGATCTCGATCAAGCTGTCCGCCCTCGGGCAGGGCCTGGGCCCCGACGGCCCGCACCGGGCCACCGAGCGGGCCCGCGCCCTCGTCGAGCGGGCGCACGCCGCCGGGGTCGACGTCACCGTCGACATGGAGGACCACACCCGCGTCGAGGACACCCTGGAGACGGTGCGCGCGCTGCGCGAGGACTTCCCCCGCACCGGCTGCGTGCTGCAGTCCATGCTGCGCCGCACCGAGGGCGACGCCCGCGACCTGGCCCGCGCCGGGTCCCGCGTCCGGCTCGTCAAGGGCGCCTACAACGAGCCCCCCGAGGTCGCGTACCCGGCGAAGGCCGACGTCGACAAGGCGTACGTCCGCTGCCTGCGGACCCTCCTCGACGGCGGCGCCTACCCGATGATCGCCACCCACGACCTGCGCCTGGTGAACCTCGCCGAGGGGCTGCTGGAGGGCCGGCCCGCCGGGTCGGCCGAGTTCCAGATGCTCTACGGCATCCGCGCCCCCGAGCAGCAGCGCCTCGCCCGCACCCACGCGGTGCGCGTCTACGTCCCCTACGGCACCGACTGGTACGGGTACTTCTCCCGCCGCCTCGCCGAACGCCCCGCCAACCTCGCGTTCTTCGCCCGCTCGCTCGTCGCCGGCTGACCGGCCGCCTAGGAGGAACCCCAGTGCAATCCGTCACGGACGTCCCCGCGCCCCGCAACGAACCCGTCCACTCCTACGCCCCCGGCTCGCCCGAGCGCGAGCGCCTCACCGCCGCCCTCGCCGACCACGTCGCGAACCCCGTGGAGCTGACCCAGACCATCGCGGGGGAAGCGGTCCTGGGCGCCGGCGAGCGCGTCGACGTCGTCCAGCCGCACCGGCGCGCGAGCGTCCTGGGCACGTTCGGCACCGCGACCCGCGCCGACGCCCGCGCCGCCGTCGACGCCGCGCTCGCGGCCCGCCACGACTGGGCCGCGATGGACTACGACGACCGCGCCGCGGTGTTCCTGCGCGCCGCGGACCTGCTGGCCGGGCCGTGGCGGGAGAAGATCGCCGCCGCGACGATGCTGGGCCAGTCGAAGACCGCGCAGCAGGCCGAGATCGACGCCCCGTGCGAGCTGGTCGACTTCTGGCGCTGGAACGTCGCGTTCGGCCGCCGGCTGCTGGAGGAGCAGCCCGTGTCGAGCCCGGGGGTGTGGAACCGGCTGGACCACCGCCCGCTGGAGGGTTTCGTCTACGCGATCACGCCGTTCAACTTCACCGCCATCGCGGGGAACCTGCCGACGGCCCCGGCGCTGATGGGGAACACCGTCGTGTGGAAGCCCTCGCCGACGCAGACCCTCGCGGCCTGGCACACCCTGAAGCTGCTGGAGGCGGCCGGGTTGCCGCCGGGCGTGGTGAACCTGCTGACCGGCGACGGCCGGGACGTCTCGGAGGTCCTGCTCGCCGACCCGCACCTGGCCGGGATCCACTTCACCGGCTCCACCGCGACGTTCCAGCACCTGTGGCGGACCGTCGGGGAGAACATCGGGACCTACCGGACGTACCCGCGGCTGGTGGGGGAGACCGGCGGCAAGGACTTCGTCGTGGCCCACCCCTCGGCCGACCCGCAGGTCCTGAAGAACGCCCTGGTCCTGGGGGCGTTCGAGTACCAGGGGCAGAAGTGCTCCGCGGCCTCGCGGGCGTTCGTGCCGCGGTCGGTGTGGGACGTGGTGGGCGAGGAGTTCCTGTCCACCGTCGACTCCCTCACCTACGGCGACGTGAGCGACCTGTCGAACTTCGGCGGCGCCGTCATCGACGCCCGCAGCTACGCGAGGAACGTCGAGGCGATCGAGCGGGCGAAGGCCACCGACGGGCTGACGATCGCGGCTGGCGGCACCTACGACGACTCCGAGGGGTTCTTCGTGCGCCCCACGGTCGTCCTGGGCGACGACCCCACCGACGCGGCGTTCCGCGAGGAGTACTTCGGGCCGCTGCTGGCCGTCCACGTCTACGACGACTCCCGCCCCGGGGCGTGGTCCGACGTGCTGCGCACCGTCGACTCCGGCGCCGCGTACGGCCTGACCGGCGCGGTGATCGCGACCGACCGGGCCGCGGTCGCGCAGGCGTCGGAGGCGCTGCGGTTCGCGGCGGGGAACTTCTACGTCAACGACAAGCCCACCGGCGCGGTCGTGGGCCAGCAGCCGTTCGGGGGGTCGCGGGCCTCGGGCACGAACGACAAGGCCGGCTCGATCCTGAACCTGCAGCGCTGGACGAGCCCGCGCGCGGTCAAGGAGACGTTCGTGGGCCCGACGACGCACCGGTACCCGCACATGGGGTGATTGGGGACCCGTGGACCCGGGTATGAGCAGCGCATGACTCAACCCACCGGGTCCACGCGGGCCGACGACCTGAGCGTCACGCACGGGCCGGGTCCGACGACCTCGTCGGCCCCCCGGGCCGACGCCGGCGTCGGGGAGCTCCTGGGGCAGCTCACCGAGCAGGTCTCGCACCTGGTGCGCGACGAGGTGCAGCTCGCGAAGATGGACCTCGCCGCCAAGGGCAAGAAGGCCGGCGTGGGGATCGGGATGTTCTCCGGGGCGGGCCTGCTGGCGTTCTTCGGGGTCGCCGCCCTGGTGACGACGGCGATCGTCGCGCTGTCGGCGGCGGTGCCGGCCTGGCTGGCGGCGCTCATCGTCGCGGTCGTGCTGTTCGCGGCGGCGGCGGTGCTGGCGCTGATGGGCAAGAAGGAGGTCCAGCAGGCGACGCCGCCGGTGCCGCAGGCCGCGGTCGACGGGATCAAGCAGGACGTCCAGGCCGTCAAGGAGGGTTTCCACCGATGAGCCAGAGCACCCCCACGGACCGCGACGAGCTGCAGCGCGACATCGAGCAGACGCGCGCGCGGCTCGCGGCGACCGCGGACGCCCTCGCCGCGAAGGCCGACGTGAAGGCGCAGGCGCAGGCCAGGGTCGAGGACGTGAAGGCCGGCGCGCAGCGGAAGGTGCAGGACGTCAGCGACAGCGCGCCGGGGACCCCGACGCAGCAGACCGCCGTCCTCGTGGGCACGATCGTGGCGGTGACGGCCGTGGCCGTCTGGCTGGTCGTCCGCCGCCGCTGATCCACACCCCGCCTGTGGACAGTGTGGACAACCCTGTGCACAGGTGGGGTGGGAGTCCTCTCAGCCGAGTTCCTTGCGCACCAGCGGAGCCACCTCGGTCCCGAGCAGCTCCACGGCACGCATCACGTCCGCGTGCGGCATCGTGCCGGCGGACAGGTGCAGCATGAACCGGTCGATCCCGAGGTGCTGGTGCTGGAACAGGATCTTCTCGGCGACCTCCTCGGGGTTCCCGACGAGCAGGGCGCCGCGGCGCGAGCGCGCCGCCTCGTAGGAGGTGTGCGAGAAGTACCCCCAGCCGCGCTCCTGGCCGAGCTGGTTCATGACGGCCTGGTAGGGCTTGAAGTGGACGGCCTCGGCCTGGGCGGTGGTGGGGGCGACGAACCCGTGCGAGTGCGTCGCGACGCGCAGCACCGACTCGTCGTGCCCGGCGTCGCGGCCGGCCTGCTTGTACAGCTGGACGAGCGGGGCGAACTGCTCGGGCATCCCGCCGATGATCGCCAGGGCCAGCGGCAGGCCGAGGGTGCCGGCCCGCACGACGGACTGCGGGTTGCCGCCGACGGCGATCCACACCGGCAGCGGCTGCTGCACGGGCAGCGGGAACACGCCCAGGCCGGGGATGCCCGCGCGGTGCCTCCCGCCGGCCCAGGTGACGTTCGCCGGGTCGGACCGGATCGCCAGCAGCAGGTCCAGCTTCTCGGCGAACAGCTCGTCGTAGGCGTCGAGGTCGTAGCCGAACAGGGGGAACGACTCGATGAACGACCCGCGCCCGGCCATGATCTCGGCGCGCCCGTCCGAGAGCCCGTCGAGCGTGGCGAACTGCTGGAAGACGCGCACGGGGTCGTCGGAGGACAGGACGGTGACGGCCGTGGACAGCCGGATGCGGCGGGTGCGGCTCGCCGCGGCGCCCAGGACGACGGCGGGCGCGGACGCGGCGTAGTCGGGGCGGTGGTGCTCGCCGAGGCCGTACACGTCGAGCCCGACCTGGTCGGCCAGCTCGATCTCCTCGACGACCTCGCGGAGCCGCTCGGCGTGGGAGACGGTGCCGCTGCCGTCGGCGTACGGCGTCGTCTCCGCGAAGGCGCTGATCCCGATCTCCACCACGAACCCCCAGATGTTGAACTTTCAACGACAGACTCCAGCGTACCCTCACCCGAGCCCCGGGCACCACACCCGCCCGGCCCTCCGCCCGACCCCCGCAGGGTCACCCGACGACAGGACGCGACCGTGAACGCCCGCGACGACCTCCTCGGCATCGGCGCCGTCGCCCGCCGCGCCGGCCTGTCCGTCCCCGCCCTGCGCTACTACGAGGAGCGCGGGCTCGTGCGGGCCGTCCGCGACGCCGGCGGCCGCCGCCGCTTCCCCCGCCACGTCCTGCGCCGCCTGGCCGTCATCGCCGCCGGCCAGCGCGTCGGGCTGTCGCTGGCCGACATCGCCGACGCCCTCGCCGCCCTGCCCGCCGACCGCGCCCCCACCCCCGGGGAGTGGGCCGCCGTGGGGCAGGTCTGGCAGCGCCTCCTCGACGCCCGCCTGCGCGAGCTGCAGGACCTGCGCACCTCCCTGGACGGCTGCATCGGCTGCGGTTGCCTGTCGCTGACCCGCTGCGACCTGCTCAACCCCCGCGACGGCGCCGCGGCCGAGGGCAGCGGCTCCCGGTGGCTGCGCGAGGCCGGGCACGCGCCCCGCCCGGCCCCCGACGCAGCGCCCGGGTGAGCCGGGCCCACTAGGTTCGACGTCGTGGTCGCCAACCTGCCCTTCGGGCCCGAGTCGCAGCTGCGCCGGGCCTACGAGGCGGTCGACTGGGCCGCGACCCCGCTGGGCGACCCCTCGACCTGGCCGCACACCCTGCGGCGCGCGCTCGAGCTGGTCCTGGAGACCCGCTTCCCGGCCTTCATCGGCTGGGGACCGGACCTCACCATGCTCTACAACCAGCCCTACGCCGACGTCATGGGCGACAAGCACCCCGCCGGCCTGGGCCGGCCCACCCGCGAGGTGTGGGCCGAGACGTGGGACGAGCTGGCCCCGCTGTTCGACGCCGCCCTGGCCGGCGACGCCCTCTGGTTCGAGGACCTGCCCCTCACCATCGACCGCAGCGGCTTCACCGAGGAGGCGTACTTCACCTTCTCCTACTCGCCCGTGCGCGACGACGACGGCCGCATCGCCGGCGTCCTCGACGTCGCCGTCGAGACCACCCGCCAGGTGCAGGACCACCGGCGCCTGGAACTGCTCAGCCGCCTCGGCGACCTCGCCTCCGAGCTGCAGCCCCCCGCCGAGCTGGCCCGCAAGGCCCTCGACGTCCTGGCCACCGCCCCCCTGGACCTGCCCGGCGTCGACCTCCAGCTGCCCGGGACGCCGACCCACCTGCCCGCGCCCGACCGCGCCCTGTCCCCGCGCGAGGTCCTCGTGCGCGAGGACCCCGGCGGTCACCGCCTGGCCTGGGTCCGCATCCCCGCGGCCCTCGGCGGGGAGTCGCCCGGCGTGCTCGCCGCCCGGCTCAGCGACGTCGTCCCCGCCGACGCCGCCTACCGCGACTTCCTGCGCCTGGTCGCCGCCACCGTCGGCGACGCCCTGTCGGCCGCCGCCTCCTACGAGGCCGAGCGCCGCCGCGCCGACCTCCAGCAGTGGCAGGCCCAGCGCCTGGCCGGGCTCGTCGCCGTCGCCCAGGCCCTGCCCGCCGTCGACAGCGACGACGACGTCCTGCGCATCCTGGGCCGCGGCGCCGCCGGTCTGCTCGGCGCCGACGGCATCGTCCTGGGGCTCCTCGGCGACGCGGGCGTGCAGGTCCTCGGCGACGCGGGCGACCCCGCCGCCGCCGCCCTCGACGCCGCCTTCAGCGGCACCGCCGTCGTCGACGAGGACCCGACGACCGCGGCCTGGCCGCTGTGGGTCGGCGACCGCGTCATCGGCGCCCTCGGCCTGTCCTGGCGCACCCGCCGCCACCTGGCCGCCGAGGACACCGACGTCATCACCGCCCTCGCCGCCTCCACCGCCCAGGCCCTCGAGCGCGTCCGCGCGACGCGCTCCGAGCGGGCCGCCGCCTCCGCGGTCCGCGCCATGGCCGAGACGCTCCAGCGCAGCCTGCTGACCTCCGCCCCCCGCCCCGAGCACCTCGAGATCGCCGTGCGCTACTCCCCGGCCGCCGAGCACGCCCAGGTCGGCGGCGACTGGCACGACGCGTTCCTCACCGCCGCCGGCACCGCCTGCCTCGTCATCGGCGACGTCACCGGCCACGACCAGGACGCCGCCGCGGCCATGGGGCAGGTCCGCAACCTGCTGCGCGGCATCGGCTACAGCCTGGAGGTCTCACCCGCCGCGGCGCTCGCGGCCCTGGACCGGGCGATGCGGGACCTGGGCGTGGGGGCGCTGGCGACGGGCATCCTGGCGACCATCGAGCCGCTGGAGACGTCCTCGCACTGGCGGCTGCGCTGGTCGAACGCCGGTCACATGCCGCCGCTGGTCCTCTCCCCGGACGGCTCGGTGGAGGTCCTGCGGACCAACCCGGACCTGCTGCTGGGCCTGGACGCGGAGTTCGCCCGCGCCGACCACGTCCACGGTCTGCCGCCGGGGGCCACGGTGCTGCTGTTCACCGACGGCCTCGTCGAGCGCCGCGGCGCCTCGGTCGACGACGGCCTGGCCTGGCTGGCCCGGACGGCCGGGACGTTCGCGGGCATGGACCCGGCCGAGATCTGCGACCACGTGCTGGAGCTGGTGCTCGGTCACGCCGAGGACGACGTCGCCGTCCTGGCCGTCCGGGTCCGGCCCGAACCGGACGCCGCGGTGCCCGTCCCCTCGTAGATCCCCTCGCAGAGCCCCTCGCGGGTCCTCGCGTAGCCGCCGTCCTCGAGCCCGGCCCAGCGCTCGAAGACGTTGAGGTGCGGGCGGTTGCCGGTCACGAGGGCGTTCAGCCCGTACAGGGCGAGGAAGGGGACGGTGCCCAGCAGGGCGTACTGGTCGGCGTGCTTCAGCTCGTGGCGCCGGCGCGCGGGACCGCCGAGGCCGCCGTGCAGCCAGACGTTGCCCAGGGTGGTCCCGCCGCGGCCGTAGCTGCCGCGGGGCATCCCGGAGGCCTCGACGAAGAGGTCGTCCCCGAGGGTGAGGGTGGCGCCGTGGACGCGGGCCCAGCCCAGCGCGACCACGGAGACCGGGAGGTTGCGGACGGCCCGGAAGACGACCCAGGCCCGGCGTGCGTCGACCACGGGCCGACGGTACTTCAGAGAGCGGACGACGAGACTCGAACTCGCGACCCTAACCTTGGCAAGGTTATGCGCTACCAACTGCGCTACGTCCGCAACGTGCGGGGACGACTCTACACGCCCCGCGGGGCCCGCCGCGACCGGCCGTCACCCGGTGGCGAGCACGCTCCGCGCGAAGGCGGCCGCGCGCTCGCGCAGCGCGTCCTGCCGCTGGGACACGCTCAGGCCCGGGTCGGGCCGCAGCCGGGGCGTGGCCCGCAGCACCCGCACGTTGTCGCCGCAGGCCAGGTCGGTGCACAGGTAGGTCCCGACGGTGTTCAGCGCGCGCCCGGACGCCCCGGCGCGGGCGGCGACGAACAGCCCGACCTCGCCGGGGGAGCGGGTGGTGCGGCACAGGTCGCACATCGCCGCGGTCCGCACCCCCTTGCCGGGGGTCGCCCGCAGCGCCAGGCCGACGACGGCCTCGCCCAGCGGGACGAGCAGCCACCCGCGCTCGGGGGCCTTGGGGTCGCGCCAGCCGACGACCTCGCGGGCGGGGTCGCAGCCGTGCACCCACTCGGGCACGCGCATCCGGTGCGCCTCGCCGCGCGAGCAGTTGGTCATGGTGGAGCGGATGGCCTCGTCGGTCAGCTGACCGGCGTGCAGTTCCAGCGTTGCGCGTGGCACGGACGTCTCCTTCGAGGTGCAAACCCGGTCGAGGGTACGCCTGGTCAGGAGGCCCGTTCGAACCCGTTCGTCGCGGCGAAGACCGCACCGCAGTCCTGCACGGCCGCGGCCAGCCGCTCGGCGGGGACGGGGCGCGAGAAGTGGAACCCCTGCGCCCAGTCGCAGCCGGTGGCCTGCAGGGCGTGGACCTGGGAGGCCTGCTCGACGCCCTCGGCGACGACCCCGAGGCCGAAGCTGCGGGCCGCGCCCACCACCAGGCGCACGAGCTCGACGGTGCGGGGGTCGTCGGAGTCGACGAAGCTGCGGTCGATCTTCAGGACGTCGACGGGCACCCGCGACAGCTGCCCGAAGGACGTGTACCCGGTGCCGAAGTCGTCGATGGCGACGCGCACGCCGATGGCCCGCAGCTCCTCCAGGCGCGCCCAGGCGGCGTCGTCCTCGACCATGACGGTCTCGGTGATCTCCAGCGTGAGCCGGTCGGGGCGGGTGCCGGCGGCGGCGAGCGCGGTGCGCACGTCGTCGACCAGGCGCGGGGAGCGCAGGTGCCGGCCGGAGACGTTCACCGCGACGCGCAGCCCGGCGCAGGGGCCGCCGGCGGCGTCGAACTCGGCGAGCTGGCGCAGGGACGTGCGCAGCGCCCAGCGCCCGAGGTCGCAGATGAGGTCGGAGCCCTCGGCGACGGGGATGAACCGGCCGGGCGGGACGAGGCCCTCCCCGGGCTTCTGCCAGCGCACGAGGGCCTCGACGCTGCCCACCCGCCCGGTGTCCAGGGACGTCACGGGCTGGTAGTGCAGGACGAGCTCGTCGTGGGCCAGGGCGTGCCGCAGGCCCTCCTCGACGGCGGTCTGGGCGGCCAGCGCGGCGCGCAGGTCGTCGTCGTAGACCTCGACGCGGCCGCGGCCGGCCTGCTTGGCGCGGTAGGCGGCGGTGTGGGCCTCCTGCAGCAGCCGGTCGGCCTGCTCGCCGGGTTCGCCGGGACCGTCGCCGCCCGCTCCGGGGTGCTGGCCGCCGACGCGGCTGACGGCGATGCCGACGCTGGCGCCGACGAGGGCCCGGGACTCGGTGCCGCCGGGCAGCGCGATGGGCGCCGAGACGGTGTCGATGAGCGCCTGGCCGAGGTCGACCAGCCCCTTGTCGTCGAGGACGGGCTCGACGAGGACGACGAACTCGTCGCCGCCGAGCCGGGCGACGACGTCGACCGCGCGGACGCGGTCGCGCAGGCGCTGCGCGACGGCCTGCAGGACGGCGTCCCCGGCGACGTGGCCGAGGGAGTCGTTGACGGTCTTGAACTGGTCGAGGTCGACGAACAGCAGCCCGACGCGGTCGCCGGTGCGGTGGGTGCGGCGCAGGGCGCGGTCGACCTGGGTGAGGGCCTCGGCCCGGTTGGGCAGCGCGGTGAGGGCGTCGTGGGTGGCCTGGTGGGCCATCTCCTCCTGGAGCAGCTCGCGGTCGCGCAGGGCGCCGACGATCTGCTGGACGGAGGCGTGCACGACGCGGCCCAGCGGCCCGCCGACGGGGCGGCGCAGGATCTCGTCCTCCAGGTCGCCGTCGGCGACGGCCTGGGCCTGGGCCTGGACCGAGCGCAGGCTGGTGACGGCGGCGCCGAGCCCGCGGGCCACGACGCGGGCCTCCGGGGGTCCCTCGACCTCGACGTCGACGAGGTCGCCGCGGCTGATGGAGCCGGCGGCGTCGGCGAGGCGGGCCAGGGGCCCGGCGATGGACCGGCTGGTGTAGAGGGTCCCGCCGACGGACAGGACGAGCAGCAGGGCGGCGGCGCCGCCGTACCGCAGCAGTTCCCGCCGGGCCTGGGCGCGGTACGCCTCGGCGGTCCGGACGGCCTCCTCGGCGGCGACCTCGAGGACCTCGCGCAGCGCGTCGTCGCGGCCGACGACGGCGGTGCTGAGCTGGACGAGGACGTCGGAGCCGGGGACGGTCCGGTCGTCGTCGGCGGCGGCGGCCGCGAGGAGCTTGTCGATGCCCTGGGCGTCGACGTGGGTCATCGCGGTGATCCAGCCGGAGCGGATCGCGGGGTGGCGGGAGGCGACGAGGTCGTCGGAGGTGTTCTTGAACCCGGCCCAGCTGCGCAGGAACAGCGTCCGGGCGGGGCCCTCGGCGCCGGCGGGGGCGGACAGGTACCCCAGGTAGTAGGGCACCTCCTCCCCGGCGAGGGTGGTGGCGCGCGCGGCCAGGCGCAGGTCGGTGACGGCGGTCTGCAGGCCGGTGTCGCCGCTCTCGGCGGCGGCGGTGATCAGGTGCGCGTCGACGGCCTCGCTGAGCTGGGAGACGAGGAAGCGGTACTTGTCGAAGAGCTGGCGGTTGCTGGTCTCGCGGGCGCTGGCGGTCTCCCCGGCGCCCCAGGAGGCGCGGACGACGTCGAGCCGCTGGACGGCCTGCGCGACCTGGGGGCGGGCCAGGGGGTCGGCGGTGGCGGCGGCGACGGCGACGTCGGTGCGGGCGACGGCCCCGGCGTAGAGGGTGTGGAGGGTGATGGCGAGCCGGTTGCGCTCGCGCAGGCTGCCGCCCTCGGCGCTGAGCTCGAGGAGCTCGACGCTGGAGACCAGCGGGATGGCCTCCTCGGCGATGCGGGCCCGCAGGGTGTCGAGGGCGACCGCGGCGCGCAGCTGGCGGACGGCGTCCTCGGCGGCCTGCACGCGCTGGACGCGGTGGGTCACGAGGATGGAGGCGAAGGCGGCGAACCCGAGCAGGGGGACGAGCACGAGCACGAGCAGCCGGGTGCGCAGGCTGATCGTGCGTCGTTCTCGTCGCTCGGGGAGGTCGGCCACCTGGAGGGGATCGACCGTCGGCGCGCGGTTCCTGAGCGGGTGGTGCCCCCGGGGGCCGCCCGTCCCCCGTTCGGCGCAGCGCGGACCCGCCGGCGACCCCGTCGGGTGACCCTCTAGAACTCTGCGTGACCCCGTGGCGGTCGGGGTGCCGGGGGGTGGACGCCGTGACGCGCAGCCGTTTGTGCCGGGGCCGATCTGGCGGCACACTCATCGCACGGCTGGATTCTTCTAGAAGAATCGGTGATGGTCCCCAGCGCAGGAGGTGTGCCGTGCGGGAACGTCCGGACGAGCGGGACGCGGGACGGCCCGCCCTCGCCGGCGCCGTCGCGTCCTCCGCCGTCGCCCTGGCCGTGACCGACCTGCGCGGTCAGGTCCTGGAGGCCAACGACGCCTTCGCCCGGCTCCTGCACCTGCCCCCGGACCGGCTCACCGGCGCGAAGGTCGGCGACCTGCTGGCCGCCGGCCCCGGGCAGGAGGACGTCCTGGACCTCGACCGCGTCGTGGAGGAGCTGCTCGGCGGCACCCCCGTCGTCGTGACCGACCTGCTGGCCCGCCGCCCGGACGGGTCGGCCCTGCGGGGGCAGGCCCTGTGCTCGCTGGGTCACGGCACCGGGGACGCGGACCCCGGGCCGGTCCTGCTGCTCCAGGTCGTCGACGCCGACAGCACCGGCCGCCGCCGCCCCGCCGACCACGACGCCCTGACCCGCCTGCGCAGCCGGCACGCCGTGGTCGCCGACCTCACGACCCGGCTGCGGGAGCGGTCCGGGCTGCTGGGCGTCATCGCCTGCGACCTCGACCGGTTCCGCGTGGTCAACGAGAGCCTCGGGCACGCCGCCGGCGACGAGCTGCTCGTCGGGGTGGCCCGCCGCCTCCTGGCCGGGGTGCGCGGCGGGGACGTCGTGGCCCGCCTCGGCGACGACGAGTTCGTCGTGGTGCTCACCGGGCTCACCGACGTCGCCGAGGCCGTGGACGTCGCCCACCGGCTGACCCGCCACCTCGGGGCCCCCTTCGAGGTGGACGGCCCGCAGCGGCGGCGGGAGATCCGCTGCGCCGTCAGCACCGGCCTGGTCGTCGTGGACCTGGACGCCGCGGACCGCTCCTGCCCGGCCGCCGGTGGCCGCACCCCGCCCCCGCTGGACGCCGCGACCCTGCTGCGCGACGCCAACACCGCGCTCGACGCCGCCAAGGCCGCCGGCGGCGGGTGCTGCCGGGTCTTCACCGGCGCCATGCGCGAGCGCGCGGTCCACCGGCTCACCGTGGAGAACGACCTGCGCCGGGCGCTGGAGCGCGGTGAGCTGCGCGTCCACTACCAGCCGGTCGTCGACCTGCGCGACGGCCACCGCTCGGGGTTCGAGGCGCTGGTCCGCTGGGCCCACCCCCAGCGCGGGCTGCTGCTGCCGGGGCAGTTCCTCGACGTCGCCGAGGAGTGCGGGCTGCTGCCGGCCGTCGACGCCGTCGTCCTGGAGCAGGCGCTGGGCTTCCTGGCCCGCCACCCCGGCGTCCGGGTCGCGGTGAACACCTCCGCCCGCCGGCTGGACGGGACGTTCGCCGCGGACCTCGCCCACGGCCTGCGCCGGCGGGGGCTGGCCCCGGCCCGGCTGGCCGTGGAGCTGCTGGAGACGTCGCTGGCCTCCGGCGACCCGGTCGTGGAGCGGGAACTGCTCGACCTGGCCGACCTCGGCGTCGAGGTCCTGCTCGACGACTTCGGCACCGGGTACTCGGCGCTGTCCTACCTGCGCCGGCTGCCGGTGACGGGGCTGAAGCTGGACGCCTCGTTCGTCGCCGACCTGCCCGAGGACGACAGCTCCGACCGCATCGCGGCGGCGGTGGTGGGCCTGGCTGGCAGCTTCGGGCTGTCGTCGATCTGCGAGGGCGTGGAGACGGCCGCGCAGGCCGAGCACCTGGCCGCCCAGGGCTGGCAGTCGGCCCAGGGCTTCCACTTCGGCGTCCCGGCCCCCGAGGAGCGCTGGTTCCCGCGCGCCCCCTCCACCACCACCTCCTCCGCGACCTCCGCCACCCGCGTCTCCGCCTGACCCCCGCCGGGTGGACCGCCCCCCGGTCCGCTGCCACGATGGACGGGGTTCGGCAGCGCCGCGCGACCCGTGGGAGGTCCCCGTGAGCACGACCGTCCAGAACGAGGCCCCGGACGAGCTGAAGCGCGTCATCGGCCCCCGGCTCCTGCTGCTGTTCATCGTCGGCGACATCCTCGGCACCGGCGTCTACGCCCTCACCGGGCAGGTCGCCGGGGAGGTCGGGGGAGCGGCGTGGCTGCCGTTCCTCGTCGCGTTCGCCGTCGCCACCGTCACCGCGTTCTCCTACCTGGAACTGGTCACCAAGTACCCGCGGGCCGCGGGCGCCGCGCTGTACGTCCACAAGGCGTTCGGGATCCACTCCCTCACGTTCCTCGTGTGCTTCGTCGTCACGTGCTCGGGGATCACCTCGGCCTCGGCGGCCGCGCGGGCGTTCGCCGCGAACCTCGTCGAGGGCTTCGGGCTGGGCGTGGGGAACACCGGGGTCCTGCTGGTCGCGATGGCGTTCCTGCTGCTGGTCGCGGCGGTGAACCTGCGCGGGGTGAGCGAGAGCGTGAGGCTGAACGTCGTCCTGACGGTCGTGGAGCTCACGGGCCTGCTGACGGTCATCGGCCTGGGGGCGTGGGCGATCGCCGGCGGCGACGCCGACTTCTCCCGGGTCGTGGTGTTCGAGACCCAGGAGGGCAAGAGCGTCCTGCTGGCGGTGAGCACCGCCACGTCGCTGGCGTTCTTCGCGATGGTGGGTTTCGAGGACTCGGTGAACATGGCCGAGGAGACGAAGGACCCGAGCCGGATCTTCCCGCGGGCCCTGCTGACGGGGCTGGGCCTGACGGCCGTCGTGTACGTGCTGGTCTCGATCTGCGCCGTGGCCGTGGTGCCGGTGGGGGTGCTGCGGGAGAGCGAGACGCCGCTGGTGGAGGTCGCGCAGACGGCGGCGCCGGGTTTCCCGATGGCCGACCTGCTGCCGTTCATCTCGATGGTCGCGGTGGCGAACTCCGCGCTCATCAACATGCTGATGGCGAGCCGGCTGGTCTACGGGATGAGCCGGCACGGCGTCCTGCCGCCCTCGCTGGGGGCCGTGCACCCCGGGCGCCGCACCCCGTGGGCGGCGATCGGGCTGACGACGGCGATCGCGCTGGGGCTCGTCGGCTACGTCTCGCTCGCGCCGGGCTCCCCGGTGGTCGCGGTCCTGGGGGGCACCACGTCGTTGCTGCTGCTGACGGTGTTCTGCGTCGTGAACGTCGTGGTGCTGGTGCTGCGCCGCGACCACGTCGCGCACCGGCACTTCTCCGCCGGTCCGGTGCTGCCGGTCGTGGGGGCGGTCTCGTGCGCGTACCTGGTGCTGCCCTGGACCTCGGGCCGCGCGCTGGAGCAGTACCGGATCGCCGGGGTGCTGGTGGCGGTGGGCGTGGTGCTGTGGGTGGTGACGCACGTCTGGCAGCGCCGGTCGGTGCGGTCGGTGGACGTCCGCCGGGGCTGAGCGGTTCAGCCGGTGCCCGAGCCGGTCCCCACCGGCAGGAACCACGCGGCGGCGGCGACGACGAGGACCGTGCCCGCGACGAGCAGCACGACCTCCGCGGCGCGCGCGGGGCGGCGGCGCAGCAGGACGGCCGCGGTGGAGGCGGCGACCAGGGCGGCCCAGGCCAGCAGCGTCCAGCCCAGCAGGAGGGCCAGCACGGCGACGCCCTCCCCGGTGTCCGTCCGGGTCCAGGCGAACTCCCCGGCGGCGAGCACGACGACGGCGGCCCCGGCGAGGGCGAGGGTGGCGAGGGCTCCCAGCGGGCGCGTGGCCGGCACGCGCCGAGGCTACGGCCGCGCCCCCGCCGGGGCAACGGACGGGCGGGGCCCCGGTGTCAGCGGGGTCAGCGGCGTCCGCGGCGGGAGCCGGAGTAGGCCGGTTCCCGCAGCCGCCGCCACCCCGGCGTGACGGCGAGCCCGGGCACGGCGTGCTGCACGGGCTCGAACGTGAGGGGCTCGTCGTGCCGGTCCCCGGCGCGCAGGTGCAGCTCGGCGAAGGGCCGCCACGGGCCGCGGGGCGCGGCGACGGCCAGCAGGTACCGGCCGCCGACGTGCCGGGCGCCCACCAGCAGCCGGCCCGACGGGCTGCTGAAGGCGGCGATGCTGGAGTGCAGGCCGTGGCGGGCGTCCCGGCGCGGGAACGGCACCCGCCGGCCCAGCGTGGTGGACAGCAGCAGGTCCCACGGGTCGCCGTCGGGCGACTCGACCCGCAGCGCCAGCCCGAGCACGTCCGGCAGCGGGGCGGGCAGCCCGGTGGCGCGGGAGAACCGCACCAGGACGCGGTCCTCGCCCGGTTCGTCGACCCAGCGCACCCCCGTCCCCGGGTGCAGCCCATGCCGCCGCAGGGTCCCGGGCAGCACCGTGCCGCGGGGGTGCAGGGCCTTGGCCCCGCGGACGGCGGCGACGGTCCGGAACAGGCGGGAGATCACTCCCCGAGTCTGTTCCCGGGCCGGCGGTGGCGCACCTCACGACCGGTCCCGGGACGACCCCGCGGCGCCGGGGCGTTGCACCCGGTGATGGTCACCGCAGCCCTCCCCGGCACCGTTCTCTGGACCCCGCGCCACGTCCTCGTGACCGCTTCCGCGCAGGCCGAACCGCACGGCCGCGCGATCCTGGACCGCCTCGCCGCCGCCGGCGTCGAGGACGTCCGGCTGCTGACCGGCGACCGCCTGCCCCCGCTGCGCGAGGACACCGACCGCGCCACCTACGCGCGGGCGAAGCGGACCCTGGCCGTCGTCACCAGCGCCGCGTCCAAGCGCCGGCCCACGCCGATCCCGCCGAGCGCGGACTTCTCCTTCCCCCTGGCCGAGGGGTGCCCGGGCCACTGCCAGTACTGCTACCTGGCCGGGTCGCTGACCGGCCCGCCGATCACCCGCGTGTACGCCGACCTGCCGCGGGTCCTGGCCGGGCTCGACGAGGTCGTCGGGACGGGGTCGGTCACGTCGGGCACCGCGGCGCGCGGCCACGAGGGCACCACGTTCGAGGCGTCCTGCTACACCGACCCGCTGGCGCTGGAGCACGTCACGGGTTCGCTGGCGGCGACGATCACCCACTTCGGGACGCACCCCTGGCCGGGACCGGTGCAGTTGCGGCTGACGACGAAGTACGACGACGTCGACGGCCTGCTCGACCTGCCCCACCGCGGCCGCACCCGCGTGCGCGCGTCGGTGAACGTGGCCGGCGTGGAGCGGTTCGAGGGCGGGACCGCGCGGGTCGCGGCCCGGTTGCGCGCGCTGGGCCGGCTGGCCCGCGCCGGGTACCCCGTCGGCCTGACGATCGCCCCGATCATGCCCGTGGACGACTGGCGCACCGCGTACGGCGAACTCCTGGACGCGGCCGCCGCCGAGCTGCCCGCCGGTGCGGACCTGACGGTGGAGTGCATCACCCACCGGTTCACGCCGAAGAGCAAGGACGTCCAGCTCGGCTGGTACCCGGCGACGAAGCTGGACCTGGAGGAGTCGACCCGCAGCCGCAAGCACGGGAAGTTCGGCGCGGTGAAGTTCGTCTACGACAAGGACACGATGCGGGACCTGCGCGGCTGGTTCGAGGCGGCGGTCGCCGACCGGCTGCCCGCCGCGCGGTACCTCTACTGGACCTGACCGGTCGCCGCCGCGGCCAGGGCCCCGGTCCACCCGTCCGCACCCCAGGCGTCGGCGAGCACGGACGCGGTGACGGCGGCCAGGTCACCGGTGCGGTGCAGGACGGCGCGCTGGCGGGTGGCCGAGGTCCCCTCGGCCAGCAGCTTCCCGGTCAGGGCCGAGACCTCCTCGAACTCGCCGGCCGCCTCGAGGTCGTCCCGCAGTTCGGCCAGCAGTTCCCCGACCACCACCGCGGCCGGGGCGGCGTCCCCGGTGACGGGGTCCACCAGGTCCCCGGTCAGGCCCCACCGGGCCGCCCGCCAGCGCGCCGCGCGCAGCACCTCCGGGCGCAGCGGCGGCGGGGCGAGGCCGCGCTCGGCGCGGCCGGCCAGGACCCGGACCAGCGAGCGGCACAGCGCCGCGTGCAGGACGACGTCGTCGACGCGGGGGCACACGTCGGCCACGCGGAACTCCAGCGTCGGGTACCGCAGCGAGGGCCGGACGTCCCAGTACAGGTGCGAGGCGTCGTCGACCGCACCGGCGCGGCGCAGCTGCGCCACGACCCGGTGGAACCCGGCGGCGTCGCCCAGTTCCTCGGGAGCCCCCGTGATGGGCCACCGGGCGAACCACTGGGTGCGGAAGCTGTCGTACCCGGTGTCGGTGCCCTCGTGGAACGGTGAGCTGCCGGTCATCGCCAGCAGCACCGGCAGGTACGGCCGGACCCGGTCGGACACGGCCACGGCGACGTCCAGGGACGGGACCGCGACGTGGACGTGGCACCCGCAGATGACCTGCTGCAGCGCCAGGACGCCCCACCGCTCCAGCAGCCCCAGGTACCGCGGCCGGGCGGTCATGCGCTGCTGCTGCCAGCAGGCCGTCGGGTGCGTGGACGCGGGCAGCACCGTCGCGCCGAACCCGGCGGCGGCGGCGCGCGCCTCCGCCCGCCGGGTCCCGATCTCGGCCCGCAGCTCGCCCAGCGTCCGGCAGACACCGGTGGCGGTCTCCAGCTGCGTCGTCGCGATCTCGGCGCCGACGTGCGGCCCCAGCGAACCGTCCAGCGCGGCGGCGGTCAGCCGGGGCTCATCGCGCAGCTCCGTCGTCAGCGCGTCGACGACGTGGAACTCCTCCTCGACGCCGAGGGTCGCGCCCGCACCGCTCACGACCGCGCCAGCCCGGACCAGAACCGGGCCAGGGTGACGACGCCGGCGAGCAGCACGTCGACGTCGACGGACTCGTCGCTGTCGTGCCAGTTGTCCTCGGGCAGACCGGTGCCGAAGAACAGCAGCGGCAGGTCGAGGGTGCTCGCGATCAGCGCGGCGGGGGACCCGCCGGCGTTGCGCATCCGGCCCACCGGGCGGCCGAAACCCTCCTCCGCGGCTTCGTGCAGGACGTCCAGGGCCGGCAGCCCCGGTGGGGTCGCGTACGGTTCCTGGCCGCTCTCCTCCTTCACCTCCAGCCGGTACGCGACCCGGTCGTCGATCCGGTCCGCCACCCAGCGGCGCAGCTGGTCGGCCACCGCGGCGACGGTCTGCCCGGGCACGGTGCGGATGCTGAGGTCGGCCGTCGCGACGGCCGGGATCGCGCCCTGGGAGGGGCCGACGGGGTCCCCGGCGAGCAGTGCGGTGACCTCGGCGGCCGGGCGCAGGTAGAGCCGCTCGGGGACGGTCCAGCCCGCCTCGCCGCCGACGGAGCGCGTGCTGCTGCGTTCGAGCCAGTCGGCCTCGTCGTAGGGCAGGGCGGCCAGCGCGGCGCGGATCCCCTCGTCCGGTTCGACCACGTCGTCGTAGAACCCGGGCAGGGTGAGGCGGCCGTCCTCGTCGTGCAGGCCGCCGAGCAGCCGCGCGAGTTCGACGACGGGGTTCGGGGCCGGGCCCGAGACCGCACCGGAGTGCACGTCGCGGAACGGGCCGAGGACCTCCAGGGTGGCGCTGACCGAACCGCGGACGCCGGTGCACAGGGCGGGGGCGTCCTTCGCCCAGATCATGGTGTCGGACAGCACGATGAGGTCGGCCGCGAGGTCGTCGCGGTGCTCCTCGAGGAGATCGGCCAGGTGCGTCGAGCTCGCTTCCTCCTCCCCCTCGACCAGCACCGTCAGGTTCACGGCGGGCGCGTCCTGACCGGTCGCGGCGAGGTGGGCGCGGACGGCCCACACGTGCGCGAGGACCTGTCCCTTGGCGTCGGAGGCGCCCCGGCCCCACAGCTTCCCGTCGCGCAGCGCCGGTTCGAACGGCGGTGCCTGTTCCCAGTGGTCGTCCTTGGCGGGGCGGACGTCGTGGTGGCTGTAGACGAGGACCGTGGGCGCGCCGGGGGCGGCGTGCCAGCGGGCGAACACCGCGGGGGCGCCGTCGGTGCGCCAGACCTCGACCTCGGGGAAACCCGTCTCGCGCAGCACCCCGCTGAGCCAGTGCGCCGAGCGGATCATGTCGGGGGAGTTGTCGGGGTTCGCCGAGACCGAGCGGATGCGGACCCACCCGATCAGGTGCTCCAGCAGCTCGTCGCGGTGGGCGTCGACGTGGTCGCGGACGCGCTGGAGTTCTCCGGTCACGGGAGGGGCCTTCCGACGAGCGGTCGGCCGCACCGTTGGACCTGTCCCAGGACAGCACACGGGGGCCGGTCCGCAACCCGGTCGGGGTCCGCATGCCCCCCGCGGGGCGGGGTAGGTACCGGTCGTCACACCGGGCCGACGATCGGAGCAGCACCGTGGACCACTCCCGCACACCCGTCCTGGAGGCGATCGAGGCCTTCCACCGTCGCGGGGACGTGGTGTTCGGCCCACCCGGGCACCGGCAGGGGCTGGGCGTGGACCCGCGCGTCCTGGCCGTGCTGGGCGAGGGGCTGTTCGCGGCGGACATCCTGACCCTCAACGGCCTGGACGACCGGCGGGAGTCGCAGGGCGTGCTCAGCCAGGCGGAGGAGCTCATGGCCGACGCGGTCGGCGCGGACCGGGCGTTCTTCTCCACCTGCGGCAGTTCCCTGTCGGTCAAGTCCGCGATGATCTCCGTCGCGGGGCCGGGGGAGAAGCTGCTGGTCTCGCGCAACGCGCACAAGTCCGTCATCGCGGGCGTCATCATCTCCGGCATCGACCCGGTGTGGGTGCACCCGCACTTCGACGCCGACCGCCACCTGGCCCACCCGCCGGAGCCGGCGGACGTGCGGGCGGCGCTGGAGGCGAACCCCGACGCCAAGGGGATGCTGCTCATCTCGCCCACCGACTGGGGCACGTGCGCCGACATCGGCGGCGTCGCGGACGTCTGCCACGAGTTCGGGGTGCCGCTCATCGTCGACGAGGCGTGGGGGGCGCACCTGCCGTTCCACCCCGACCTGCCCGAGTGGGGGGTGAACGTCGGCGCGGACCTGGTGGTGACCAGCGTCCACAAGATGGGCGGCGCCATCGAGCAGAGCTCGGTGTTCCACCTCAGGGGCGACCGCGTCGACCCCGACGTCCTGTCGGCGCGCGAGGACCTGCTGGGCACGACGAGCTCCTCGCCGCTGGTGTACGCCAGCCTGGACGGCTGGCGGCGGCAGATGGTCGAGCAGGGGCGCGAGCTGCTCGGCGCGGCGCTGGAGCGGACCGCGCGGCTGCGCGCCGAGGTCGACGGCATCGAGGGCCTGGACCTGCTGGGGCGCGAGGTGGTCGGCACGGGCGGGGCGTTCGAGCTGGACCCGATGGCGCTGACGATCGACGTCCGGGCGCTGGGGATCAGCGGGTTCCAGGCCGCGGAGTGGTTGCGCGCGCAGTGCCACGTGGACGTCGGGTCGGCCGACACCTGCCGCATCGGGGCGCGCCTGAGCTACGCCGACGACCGGTCCCGGCTCGACCGGCTGCAGGAGTCCCTGCAGCGGCTCACGACCGCGCGGTTCGAGCGGCAGCCCCCGGTGGACCTGCCGAGCCCGGCCGGGCTGGAGCTGGAGAACGCGGTGCTGCCGCGGGACGCGTTCTTCGGCCCGGCCGAGCAGGTCCCGGTGGAGGAGGCCGTGGGCCGCGTCGCCGCCGAGGTCGTGAGCCCCTACCCGCCGGGGGTCCCGGTGCTCACCCCCGGCGAGGTCGTCAGCGCCGAGGCCGTGGACTACCTGCGTTCGGGCGTGGCGGCGGGGATGCTCGTCCCGGACGCCGCCGACGCCTCGGTGCGGACGTTGCGGGTGGTGGCGCGCTGAGCGTCAGAACACGCCGTTGAGCTCGATCTCCCGCTTGCGGGAGATCGAGCCGCCGATCAGGAAGAACACGCCGAGCAGCAGGTACAGCCAGTTGCTCTCGGCGTCGGTGGGCAGCACCGGGGCGGAGGACTGGTTGACGATCCCGATGCCGGCGAAGCCCATGCCGATGAGCACCAGGGCGTGCAGGACGACGTTCTTGTGGGCCTGGCGCACCGACCCGGCGAACGCGAGGACGGTGACCCCGTAGAAGGCGAGCAGCGCGGAGCTGACGATCGAGACGGTGAAGATCCCGAACAGCTGGGCCCCGCTGGTGAAGAAGCCCATCGCGTCGTAGTTCGTGGTGATCCCGGGGATCACGCCGCAGATCCCCAGGAAGGTGAGGAACGCGCCGGTGAACTGGGCGTGGCGGCGGACGGGGCCGCCGCGGGTCCGGGCGAGCTGCAGGGGGTTGGACTCGGCCTTCAGGGTGGTCTCGACGTCGTCGTCGCGACGGGGCTGGAGGGCTCGCTGGTCGGTCATCGGCGCTCACCAATCGTCGGGGTGGGGGTCGGGGCCGCGGGCTGGACCGTCGTCGGCGAGCATCGCACCGGCGCGCCGCGGGGGCGCGCCGGAGCGGGGCGTCAGCCGTTCCAGTCGACGAGCTGGACGATCACGCCGTTGGGGTCGCGGACCTGGAACGCGCGCTCGCCCCACTCCTCGACGGTCAACGGCATGGTGATCTCGACCCCCTCGGCCCGCAACCGGGCCAGTTCCCCCTCGAGGTCGTCGACGACGAACGCGACGATCTGCCCGTGCGCGACCTCCTCGCGCTGGTCGGCGGGCAGCGTCGCGAGGCCGCGGCGCAGGTAGACGAGGTGGGTCCCGACGTCGGGGCGGCTGAGGCTGGCGTACCCGTCGGCGGCGTTGTCGAGGGTGAAGCCGAAGTGGTCGGTGAGGAACGCGGCCGAGGCGCGTTCGTCCTCGACGTTCATCGACAGGGCGGTGGCGGTGACCTTCACGGGGGCTCCCTCTCTCCGTACGCTGTACGGGGAGAACGCGCCGACCGCCCGCCGCGTTCCCGCCCCCCTGGGTGATGATCGGCCGGTGAGCCCCGCCCGTCCGAACGCCGGCGATCCCGCGCGCACCCTGGCCCTCCTGTGGCGCGACCCCACCGCCGTCCCCGCCCGCGGCCCGCGCCGCCGCCACGACCTCGACGCCGTGGTCGAGGCCGCCCTCGCCCTCGCCGACGCCGACGGCCTGGCCGCGCTGACGGTGCGCCGCGTCGCCGAGCGCCTCGGGATCTCGACGATGTCGCTCTACACCTACGTCGCCGACCGCGCCGAGCTCCTCGACCTCATGCTCGACGCCGCCTACCTGCGGATGCCCCGCACCGACACGACGGGCCAGCCGTGGCGGGACCGCCTCCGGGCGGTCGCCCGGGACAACCGGGAGCTGTTCGAGCGCCACCCGTGGGTCGCGGAGGTCTCCACCGTCCGCCCCTCCCTGGGCCCGGGCCAGACCGCGAAGTACGAGCACGAGCTGGCCGCCTTCGACCAGACCGCGGTCGACGACGTCAC
Source organism: Kineococcus rugosus (assembly GCF_050871975.1). Taxonomy (NCBI): domain Bacteria; kingdom Bacillati; phylum Actinomycetota; class Actinomycetes; order Kineosporiales; family Kineosporiaceae; genus Kineococcus; species Kineococcus rugosus. The sequence goes on from NZ_JBJLSJ010000036.1 coordinate 28,520, forward strand.
CCGCGACGCCTGCCTGACCCACCTGCTCGTCGTCGTCCGCGCCTGCGCCCGCGACGCCGCCGACGCCCGCGCGATCACCGCCGGGTCGGGCAGCGACCGGCAGTGGTGGGCGGCGGCCGGCCCGCTGCTCGCCCGCCACCTCGACCCCGCGCGCTACCCCCGCGCCGTCCGCGTCGGCGCCGCCGCCGGCGAGGCCGCCGGCAGCGCCCACGACCCCGACCGCGCCCACGCCTTCGCCCTCGAGCGGGTCCTCGACGGTTTCGCCGCGCTGCTCGACCGACCGCCCTCATGATGAAGGTTCAACGTCCCGCTCGACCCGAGGAGACCGCGTGAGCCCGAAGACCGTCCCCTTCGTCGTGGAGGCCCGCGGCACCGGTGTGGCCCAGCACCTGACCGTCCCCGGCGACAACCAGCACACCTTCCAGGCCGACACCTACCCCTCGTTCGGGGGCGCGGACGCCGCGCCCAGCCCCCTGAGCTACGCCCTCGGCGCGCTCACCTCCTGCAACCAGGTCACGGGCGACATCGTCGCCAAGGGCCTGGGCGTGCAGCTGGGCGGCTGGACCTTCCACGTCCAGGGGGACCTGAACCCCGCCGTCATCGGCACCGGCGCCGAGGGCAACGCGAACTTCGACCGCGTCGCGGTCCGGGTGCAGGTGCAGACCGACGCCGACGAGGCCACCTTCGAGACCCTGCGCACCGAGACCGAGCGCCGGTGCCCGGTGACCCAGCTGTTCAAGCGCAGCGGCCTGGAGTTCAGCAGCGACTGGGAACGCCTGCCCCTGTCCTGAGGGCCCGCGGCCCCTGGCGGACGCCGCCAGGGGCTCACCCCCCGAACAACCGCCGCCGCAGCTCCCCCGAGTGCCGCCGCACCGCCGCCGCCAGCTCCTCCCGCCGCCGCGCGTCCACCGCCGCCGCCTCGAACGTCACGGCCAGGCTCGTCACCGGCCAGCCCGCCCGGTCCGTCACCGCGACCGCCACCGACGCGAAACCCGGGGTGACCTCCCCGTCCTCCACCGCGTACCCCCGCGCCCGGGTCTCCACGAGCACGGCCCGCAGCTGCCGCGGCGACACCTCCACCCCCCGCGCGACCAGCGAGGCCGCGTCGGGGAACAGCGCCCGCACCTGCTCCCGGGGCAGCGCGGCCAGCAGCGCCCGCCCGCTCGCCGTCAGCTGCGACGGCAACCGCACCCCCACGTCCGTCACCAGCGCGGGCCGGCGCGGGGCCCGCTCCTCCACGAGGTAGACGACCTCCCCGCCCACGAGCACCGCCAGGTGCGCGCTCTCCCCGACCCGGTCGACGAGCGCGGCCAGCACCGGCCGGCCCAGCCGCGTCACCGGTTCCTGCCGCACGTACCCCGAGCTCAGCTCGAACGCCGCGATCCCCAGCCCGTACCGGTGCGCCTCGGGGAAGCGGAGCACGAACCCCTGCTCGGCCAGCTCCGCCAGCAACCGGTAGACGCTGGAGCGGGGCAGGCCCAGGGACCGCGCCAGGGTCGCCGCCGCCACCGGCCCCTGCTGGGCCGCCATGAACGACAGGATCCTCAGCGCCGCCCCCACGGTCGGGGCCCCCGCGGACGTCACCACGCCGTGAAGTGTCCAGCACCCTGGACACCGGCGCCGCGCCGCCCGCTGACGGGGCCCCCCGGCTCGGGTGGGATGGGTCCCGTGAAGAACGTCCTCGTCCCCGCCGGCCCCGTCACCGTCGACGACGTCGTGGCCGTCGCCCGCCACGGCGCCCACGTCGAGCTCGACCCCGCCGCGCTCGCCGCCGTCGAGGAGTCCCGCGCCCGCGTCGAGGCCCTCGCCGGCGACGCCGAACCCCACTACGGCATCTCCACCGGGTTCGGCGCCCTGGCGACCACCCACATCCCCCTGGACCGGCGGGCCCAGCTGCAGCGCAGCCTCGTCCGCTCGCACGCCGCCGGGTCCGGGCCCGAGGTCGAGACCGAGGTCGTGCGCGCCACGATGCTGCTGCGGCTGTCCACGCTGGTGACCGGCCGCACCGGCGTCCGGGCCCGCACCGCGCAGGCCTACGCCGACCTCCTCAACGCCCACCTCACCCCCGTGGTCGCCGAGCACGGGTCGCTCGGCTGCTCCGGCGACCTCGCACCGCTGGCCCACTGCGCGCTCGCCGTCACGGGCGAGGGCACCGTCCGCACCGCCGACGGCGAGCTCCTGGACGCCGCCACCGCCCTGGCCCGCCACGGCCTCGAACCCGTCGTGCTGGCCGAGAAGGAGGGCCTGGCCCTCATCAACGGCACCGACGGGATGCTCGGCCAGCTCGCCCTGGCCCTGGACACCCTCGACACCCTGTTCGCCACCGCCGACCTCGCCGCCGCGCTGTCCGTCGAGGCGCTGCTCGGCACCGACGCCGTCTTCGCCGACGACCTGCAGCGGCTGCGGCCCCAGCTCGGCCAGCGGGTCTCCGCCGGGAACGTCCGCCGGGCGCTGGCGGGCTCGCCGATCGTCGCCAGCCACAAGGGCCCGGAGTGCACCCGCGTGCAGGACGCGTACTCGCTGCGCTGCGCGCCGCAGGTCCACGGCGCCGGCCGCGACACCGCCGCCCACGCCCGCGCGGTGGCCGAGCGGGAACTGGCCGCCGCGGTCGACAACCCGGTGGTCACCCCCGACGGCCGGGTGGAGTCCAACGGGAACTTCCACGGCGCACCGGTCGCCTACGTCCTGGACTTCCTGGCCATCGCCGTCGCCGACCTCGCGAGCATCTCCGAACGCCGCACCGACCGGTTCCTGGACCGCGCCCGCAACCAGGGCCTGCCCGCGTTCCTCGCCCACGACGCCGGGGTCGACTCCGGGCTGATGATCGCGCAGTACACCGCGGCGGGCATCGTCTCCGAGCTCAAGCGCCTCGCCGTCCCCGCCAGCGTCGACTCGATCCCGAGCTCGGCGATGCAGGAGGACCACGTGTCGATGGGCTGGGCGGGCGCGCGCAAGCTGCGCCGCGCCCTCGACGGCCTCACCCGGGTCCTGGCGATCGAGGTCATGACCGCCACCCGCGCGCTGGACCTGCGCGCGCCCCTGCGGCCGGGCCCGGTCACCGGTGAGGTCCTGCGGACCGTCCGCGCCGTCGTCGAGGGCCCCGGCCCCGACCGCTTCCTGGCTCCCGAGATCGAGGCCGTCGTGGGCCTGGTCGCCTCGGGCGCCGTCGTCAGTGCCGCCCGTTCCGTCACCGAGATCGACTGAGGGAGTCCCACGTGTCCGCACACCCCCACGGCCCGGGGCCCAGGCCCGTCCGCGCCCACCGCGGGAGCACGCTGCACGCGAAGAGCTGGCAGACCGAGGCCCCGCTGCGGATGCTCATGAACAACCTCGACCCCGAGGTCGCCGAACGCCCCGACGACCTCGTCGTCTACGGCGGCACGGGCCGGGCCGTGCGCTCGTGGGAGGCGTACGACGCGATCGTCCGCACCCTGGAGGGCCTGGAGGACGACGAGACGCTGCTGGTGCAGTCCGGCAAACCCGTCGGGGTGTTCCGCACCCACGCGTGGGCGCCGCGCGTCCTCATCGCGAACTCCCACCTCGTCGGCGACTGGGCGACCTGGCCGGAGTTCCGCCGGCTGGAGCAGCAGGGCCTGACGATGTACGGCCAGATGACCGCCGGGTCGTGGATCTACATCGGCACCCAGGGGATCCTGCAGGGCACCTACGAGACGTTCGCCGCCGTCGCGGAGAAGAGGTTCGGCGGGACCCTGGCCGGCACGATCACCCTCACCGGCGGGGCGGGCGGCATGGGGGGCGCGCAACCGCTGGCGGTCACGCTGAACGGGGGCGCCGCGATCGTCGTCGACGTCGACCGCGCCCGGTTGCAGCGCCGCGTCGACCACGGCTACCTCGACGAGCTCGCCACCGACCTCGACGACGCCCTGGAACGGGTCGTCCGGGCCCGCGACGAGCGCCGCGGCCTGTCGGTCGGCGTCGTCGGGAACGCCGCGACGGTGTTCACCCAGCTCCTGGACGTCGGCGCCCCCGTGGACGTCGTCACCGACCAGACCTCGGCGCACGACCCGCTGAGCTACCTGCCCGAGGGCGTCACCGTGGAGGAGTGGCACGAGCTCGCCGCGAAGGACCCCGAGGACTTCACCCGCCGCGCCCGCGAGTCCATGGCCAAGCAGGTGCGGGCCATGGTCGGGTTCCGGGACGCCGGCGCCGAGGTGTTCGACTACGGCAACTCGATCCGCGAGGAGGCCCGCCTCGGCGGGTACGACCGCGCGTTCGAGTTCCCCGGGTTCGTCCCGGCCTACATCCGCCCGCAGTTCGCCGAGGGTCGCGGGCCGTTCCGCTGGGCCGCGCTGTCGGGGGACCCGGCGGACATCGCCCGCACCGACCGCGCGGTCCTCGAGCTGTTCCCCGGGGACGAGAAGCTGCGCCGCTGGATCACCGCCGCGGGGGAGAAGGTCCACTTCGAGGGGCTGCCCGCGCGCATCTGCTGGCTCGGGTACAAGGAGCGCCACCTCGCCGGGCTGAGGTTCAACGAGCTCGTCGCGAACGGCGAGGTGTCCGCCCCGATCGTCATCGGCCGCGACCACCTGGACTCCGGGTCGGTGGCCTCGCCGTACCGCGAGACCGAGGCGATGGCCGACGGGTCCGACGCGATCGCCGACTGGCCGCTGCTGAACGCCCTGCTCAACACGGCGTCGGGGGCGACGTGGGTGTCGCTGCACCACGGCGGCGGCGTCGGCATCGGCCGCTCCATCCACGCCGGGCAGGTCACCGTCGCCGACGGCACCGCGCTCGCCGCGGAGAAGATCGAGCGGGTCCTCACGAACGACCCCGGCACCGGCGTCATGCGGCACGTCGACGCCGGGTACGACCGCGCGGCCGAGGTGGCCCGCGAGCGCGGGCTGCGCGTCCCGATGTGGGAATCGTGACCTTCCACGCGCAGAGCGCCTGGCTGGACGGTGCCGCCGTGCGCGACGTGCGCATCGAGGTGGCCGCCGGCCGGATCACCGCGGTCACCCCGGGAGCGGCGGCTGCACCCGGGGACGAGGTCCTCACCGGCCTGGTGCTCCCGGGGTTCGCGAACGCCCACTCCCACGCCTTCCACCGCGCGCTGCGCGGCCGCACCCACGGGGACGGCGGGACGTTCTGGACGTGGCGCACCGCGATGTACGCGCTCGCCGGCCGCCTCGACCCGGACTCCTACCGCGAGCTCGCCACGGCCGCCTTCACCGAGATGGTCCTCGCGGGCTGGACGGCGGTGGGGGAGTTCCACTACCTGCACCACCGGCCCGACGGGACGCCGTACGAGGACCCGAACGCGATGGCCCTCGCGCTGCGGGACGCGGCGCGGACGGCGGGGATCCGCCTCGTCCTGCTCGACGCGCTGTACCTCACGTCCGCGCCCGGCCAACCCGTCCTGCCCGAGCAGCGACGGTTCTCCGACGGCGACGCCCGGGCCTGGGCGCGGCGCGTCCGGGAGATCCCCGCCGACGAGTCGTTCCGCGTCGGGGTCGCGGCCCACTCCGTCCGCGCCGTCGGCCCCGCCGACCTCGCGGTCGTCGCCGAGACCGCCTGGGACCTCGGCGCGGCGGTGCACGTCCACCTGTCCGAGCAGCCCGCCGAGAACGAGGCGTGCCGCCGGGCGTACGGCTGCACCCCGACCGAGCTCCTCGACCGCGCGGGGGCCCTGAGCCCCGCGCTCACCGTCGTGCACGCCAACCACGTCACCGACGCCGACGTCGCCCTCCTCGGCGCCCGGCGGGCGTCGGTCGCGGCGTGCCCCACCACGGAGGCCGACCTCGGCGACGGCGTCGGCCGCACCCGCGCCCTGCACGACGCCGGGGCGGTCCTCGCGCTCGGCACCGACCAGCACGCCGTCGTCGACCCGTTCCTGGAGGCCCGCGGCCTGGAGGGGGCCGCCCGGCTGAGGTCGCTGCGCCGCGGGGTGTTCACCCCCGCGGAGCTCGTCGCGGCCCTGACGACGGGCGGGCACCGCAGCCTCGGCCTGGAGGGCGGGACGATCGCCGTCGGTCAGCCCGCCGACCTCGTCGCCGTCCGCACCGGCTCGGCCCGCACGGCGGGCTCGGACCCGGCGCAGGTCGTGCTGACGGCCACCGCGCAGGACGTCACCGACGTCGTCGTCGCGGGGGAGCCGACCGTCCGCGGGGGCGTCCACCGGACCGTGCCCGAGGAACGCCTCGTCGAGATCCTCAGGAGCCGCTCGTGAGCACCCTCTACACGGGCATCGGCGAACTCACCACGAACGACCCCGAGGTCGGCGGGGACGACCTGCTGGGCCGGATCCGCGACGCCGCCCTGGTCGTCGAGGACGACCGCGTCGCCTGGACCGGTCCCGCCTCCCGCGCCCCGGACGCCGACGACCGCGTCGACGTGTGCGGCCGCGCCGTCCTGCCCGGCTGGGTGGACGCGCACTCGCACCTGGTGTTCGCCGGCGACCGGACCGCCGAGTTCGAGGCCCGGGTGGCGGGGGAGCCCTACGCCGCGGGCGGGATCCTGCGGACCGTCGCGGCCACCCGCGCCGCCACCGACGACGAGCTGCGCCGGAACCTGCGCCGGCACGTCGCGGAGGCCCGCGCCCAGGGCACCACGACGCTGGAGACGAAGACCGGCTACGGCCTGACGCCCGCCGAGGAGCTGCGCGCCGCGCGGCTGGCGCGGGAGTTCACCGACGAGGTCACCTGGCTGGGCGCGCACGTCGTCGCCCCCGGCGCCGACCCCGGCGACTACCTCGACGAGCTCGTCGGCCCCCAGCTCGAGGCGGTGCTGCCGTTCGTGCGCTGGGCCGACGTGTTCTGCGAGGACGGCGCCTTCGACGAGGACCAGTCCCGCGCGGTGCTCCTCGCCGCGCGGGCGGAGGGCCTGGGGCTGCGCGTGCACGGCAACCAGCTCACCCGCGGCCCCGGCGTCCGCCTCGCCGTGGAGCTCGGCGCCGCCAGCGTCGACCACTGCAACCACCTGTCCGACGCCGACGTGGACGCGCTCGCGGGGTCGGGCACCGTCGCGACCGTCCTGCCCGCCTGCGACCTGTCGACCCGCCAGCCCCTGGCCCCCGCCCGCCGGCTCCTGGACGCGGGCGCCACCGTCGCGATCGCCAGCAACTGCAACCCCGGGTCCAGCTACACCAGCTCCGTCGCGTTCTGCGTCGCCACCGCCGTGCTGCAGATGGGCCTGACCGTCGCCGAGGCCGTGCACGCCGCGACCGCCGGCGGCGCCCGGGCGCTGCGCCGCACCGACGTGGGCCGCCTCACCGTCGGCGCCCGCGCCGACCTGCACGTCCTGGACGCCCCCTCGGTGACCCACCTCGCCTACCGCCCCGGGGTCCCTCTCACCCACTCCGTCCACTGACCCCCACCGGCCGGGGACCCGCGCCATGCTGGAGCGGTGGGGAGACGCGGGCGCGCACGCCGCCGGGCCGGGAAGGCCGTCGAGGGGGTCGCCGAGGTGACCGACGCGGCCGGAGTCGTGTGGACGGTCGTGACGTTCCCGTTCCGGGTGCTGCGGGCCATCCTCGACGCCCTCACCTGAACGTCGGGGGGGTCCCGCCGAACGGGGGAACCGCACCGCCACCGGGCCCCCGCGCCGTCGCCCTGCCCCACGCTGGGGGGATGGGCCGCAGACGCACCTCCCGCCGGGCCGCCCGGGCCGCCGAGGTCACCGCCGACGTCGCCGACCTGCTCTCCGCCGCCGGGGGGCTCCTGAGGTTCCCGTTCGCCGTCGTGCGCGCCGTCGTCGACGCCCTCACCTGAGCGCCGCCCCGCCCAGCTCCCGAGCAGACCCCGCCGGCGTCGTCCCCGCCACCCGCGTCCCGGCCCTGCCCGGCCGCCGCTGAGGCGGTGGGAGGATCGGGGGGTGCAGACCGCCCCGGCCTTCGGCCTCCTCCTCGACGTCGACGGCCCGATCGCGAGCCCGGTGACCCGCTCGATCAGCGCACCGGGCCTGCTCGACAGCCTCCTCGAACTGCTCGCCGCGGGCGTGCCGGTGGTCTTCAACACCGGCCGCTCCGACGAGTTCCTCCGCGAGCAGGTCGTCGGCCCGATCCTCGCCGCCGGGCTGCCCGCGGCGGCGCGGCTGCACGCGGTCTGCGAGAAGGGCGCGGTGACGTTCTCCGTCACCGCCGACGGCCCGACGCCCGTCGTGGTGGACGAGACGGTCGCGGTGCCCGCCGAGGCCGTCACCCGGCTGGAGGCCCTGGCCCGCGACGAGTTCGGCGACGTCCTGTTCGTCGACGGCGGCAAGCGGGCCATGGTCTCCCTGGAGCAGCGCCTCGACGTCGACTCCGCGACCTACCTGGCCCGCCAGCCCGACTACGAGCAGGCCGCCCTGCAGGTCTTCACCGACCTCGACCTCGGCGTCACCTGGAAGGGCGTCACCGTCCCCGACGCCCGCGGCGGCGTCGACTGGCGGATCGACCCCACGATCATCTCCACCGACGTCGAGTCGGTGCTGCTCGGCAAGGACCGCGGCGCCGAGATGGCGCTGCGCCTGCTCGCCGCCGACGGGCCGCTGCCGACGGCGTGGCGCACCGTGGGGGACTCCCGCACCGACTACGCCATGGCCGACTGGCTGCACGCCCAGGGGCACGTCGTCGCGCACGTCGACGTCCGTCCCGCCGACGGCGTCCCCGCCACCCCGTACCCGGTCCTGGAGCCCCGGCACACCGTGCACGACGAGGCGGGCGCCGCGTGGCTGGCGCGGCTGGCCGCGGTGGTCCGCGGGGAGGCCGCCGACGACGGCGACTTCGACGCCCACCTCGTCGCCTGAGACCGCCCGAGGCCGCCCGAGGTCGCTAGGGCCGCCCGGCGGCCGGGCCGATGGGCACGTGCAGCTCGGTGACCCCGTGGGAGGGGTCCTCCGGGCAGTAGTCGAGGTACACCTCCCCGCCGAGCCCCAGCGGGCGGTGACCGCTGTCCTCGACCCAGCGGGCGAGGACCTGCCAGGTGGCGTCCACGCCGTCCATCGGGCCGTGGTGGACGATCGCGGCGACCCGCACCGCGGGCAGGTCGGTGACCCGCACGTCCCCGACGGCCCCCTGCCGCGCGTCGACCACGACCCCGGCGTGCACGCGGACCGCCCCCTCGTCCCCGCTGCCCTCGTGCTCGTACCAGGAGACGCCCGGGCCGGCGGGCCGGACGCCCGCCTCGGCGAGCTCGCGGTGCAGCCGCTCGTACAGGGGCTGGATGACGGGGCCGACCTCCTCCGGCTCGAAGCTCGCGGCCACGGCGGACAGCTCCGCGACGCGCACGGGGTCGGTGTCCTTCACGACGACGTCCTGGGTTCCCACGGTGCCCTCCTCCTCGATCACCCGGAGCCTCACCTCCACCGCCCGCAGGCGGGCCGCGTCGGCCGCGACCTGCTCCGCGAGCTGCGCCCGGCGCAGCCGCAGCATCCCCTGCAGCTGCTCCGCGCCGACCTCCTCGTCCAGGACGGCCCGGACCTGCCGGAGCGTCAGCCCCAGGTCCTTCAGGGCCAGGACGCGGTTGAGGCGGCCCAGCTGCGCGGCGCTGTACGAGCGGTAGCCGGTCGCGGGGTCCACGGCCGCGGGCGGCAGCAGGCCCAGGGCGTCGTAGTGGCGCAGCACGCGCACGGACACCCGGGCCAGGGCGGCGAACTCCCCGATGCTGAACATGACACCCCCACCGTGGAGGCTGACACGGTGTGAGGGTCGAGGGGCAGGGCCTAGGCTCCTCGCCGTGGCTGACGCGCGCACCGACACCCAGTACGAGGACCTGCTCCGCCACGTCCTCGCGAACGGCACCCCGAAGTCCGACCGCACCGGCACCGGCACCCGCAGCGTCTTCGGCCACCAGCTGCGCTACGACCTGTCCGCGGGCTTCCCGCTGGTCACCACGAAGCGGGTCCACTTCAAGTCCGTCGCCCTGGAGCTGCTGTGGTTCCTGCGCGGCGACGGCAACGTGCGCTGGCTCCAGGAGCGCGGCGTGTCCATCTGGGACGAGTGGGCCGACGAGAACGGCGACCTCGGGCCCGTCTACGGCGTCCAGTGGCGCTCCTGGCCGACCCCCGACGGCCGGCACGTCGACCAGATCAGCCAGGTCCTGGACACCCTGCGGACGGACCCGGACTCGCGCCGCATGGTCGTCTCGGCGTGGAACGTCGCCGACCTCGGCAAGATGGCGCTGGCCCCCTGCCACGCGTTCTTCCAGTTCCACGTCGCCGACGGCAGGCTGTCCTGCCAGCTGTACCAGCGCTCGGCGGACCTGTTCCTCGGCGTCCCGTTCAACATCGCCAGCTACGCGCTGCTGACCGAGCTGGTCGCGGCCGAGGTCGGCCTGGAACCGGGCGACTTCGTCTGGACCGGCGGGGACGTCCACATCTACGACAACCACGTCGAGCAGGTCACCGAGCAGCTGACCCGCGAGCCGTACCCGTTCCCGCGGCTGCGGGTGCCCCGCAAGCCGCTGCTCGAGGTCGCCTACGAGGACCTCGAGGTCGTCGGCTACCGCCACCACCCCGCGATCAAGGCCCCCGTGGCCGTCTGATGATCGGGCTGGTCTGGGCGCAGTCCGCGAACGGCGTCATCGGGGCCGGCGGCCGCATCCCGTGGCGCGTCCCGGAGGACCTGGCGCACTTCTCGCAGCTCACCGGCGGCTCGACCGTCGTCATGGGCCGCGCCACCTGGGAGTCCCTGCCCGCCCGGTTCCGGCCGCTGCCCGGCCGCCGCAACCTCGTGCTGTCCCGCGACGCCGGCTACGACGCCCCCGGCGCGGAGGTCGTCACGGACCTGGACACCGCCCTGGACACCGCCCTGGACGGGGCCGGCGACGTGTGGGTCGTGGGCGGGCGCGCCGTGTACGAGGCGGCGCTCGCTCGCGCCGACGTGCTCGTCGTCACCGAGGTCGACCTCCACGTCGAGGGCGACACGTTCGCGCCGGCGGTGGGGGAGCCCTGGCGGCCGGTGGGGGCGGGGGAGTGGCGGACGTCCTCGGCGGGCCCCCGGTTCCGGGTCGTGACGTGGCGGCGGGCGGACCGCCCGGCGGGGTGAACCACTAGCGCGGCAGGCGGTCGCGTGCCACCGTGGGGCATCGGGCCCCTCGCCGGGGCTCCTGGCCGAAGGAGGCTGTCGTGGTGACGCTCTTCCTCTCGCTCGCGGTGATCGTGGTCGTGGCCGGCGTGGTCGGGCACCTGTGCTCGGTCTCCCGGCCGGGGGCCCGCAAGCTGGGTCCCGAGGCCCCCTCGGACCGGCACCGGTCGCACATCGCCTGGCCCGGCGTGCTCGGCGGCGACTCCGGCGGCTACGTGAACCTGCCCGACAGCCACCACCACCACGCCGGCGGGTGGGGCTGGGGCGGGGACTCCGGCGGTTTCGGCGGCGACTCCGGCGGCGGCGGCGGCGACTGAGCCGTCCCGCGGTGACGTCACCCGGACGCGCGGAAGAGCGGCGCGCCCGGGGCGGTTGCGCTGGTCGTGAAGGTGGAGATCTGGTCCGACGTCGTCTGCCCGTGGTGCTACATCGGCAAGCGCCGGTTCGAGAGCGCGCTGCGCGACTTCGAGCACGCCGACGACGTCGAGGTGGTGTGGCGGTCCTTCGAGCTCGACCCGACGGCGGTGACCGTCCACGAGCGGGCCGACGGCCCCGGCGACGCCCACGTCCGCCGGCTGGCGGCGAAGTTCGGGCAGCCCGTGGAGCAGGTGGCGGAGCTGGTCGCCCACGTCGACGCGACCGCGGCCGCCGAGGGCCTGGAGTTCCACCAGGACGTGTCGGTGCCGGCCAACACCGTCAAGGCCCACCAGCTGCTGCACCTGGCGGCCGACCGCGGCGTCCAGGGGGCCGTCAAGGAGCGCCTGCTGCGCGCCCACTTCACCGAGGGCGAGCCCGTGGGGGACGAGGAGACCCTGGTGCGGCTCGGGGCGGAGGCCGGGCTGGACGCGGACGAGGCCCGCGCGGTGCTGGCCGGGGACCGCTACCTGGCGGCCGTGCGCGCCGACGTCGCCGAGGCGCGGGCGCTGGGGGCCCGCGGGGTGCCGTTCTTCGTGGTCGACCGCACCTACGGCGTCTCGGGGGCGCAGCCGGTGGAGCAGTTCGCGCAGGTGCTGCGCCGGGCGTGGGCCGAGAGCCACCCCCTCACCCCCGTCGGGGACCCTGCCGCCGGGGCCTGCGGCCCGGACGGCTGCGCGGTCTGACCCTCCCGGGGCCCCGTCAGGAGACGTCGACCCCGAAGTCCTGCGCGATCCCCCGCAGCCCGCTGGCGTACCCCTGCCCGACGGCGCGGAACTTCCACTCCCCGCCGTGGCGGTACACCTCGCCGAACACCATGGCGGTCTCGGTGGAGGCGTCCTCGGACAGGTCGTAGCGGACGACCTCGCTGCCGTCGACGCGGTTGACCATGCGGATGAACGCGTTGACGACCTGCCCGAAGCTCTGGCGGCGGGCCTCGGCGTCGTGGATGGAGACGGCGAACACGATCTTCTGGACGTCGGCGGGGACGGACCCGAGGTCGACCTCGATGACCTCGTCGTCGCCCTCGCCCTCGCCGGTGCGGTTGTCGCCGGTGTGCCGGACGGACCCGTCGGGGCTGGTGAGCTGGTTGTAGAAGACGAAGTGCGCGTCGGACAGGACCTTGCCGCCCGCCCCGAGCATCAGCGCGCTGGCGTCGAGGTCGAAGTCGAGGCCGGTGGTGGTGCGCACGTCCCAGCCGAGGCCGACCTGGGCCTCGTCGAGGTTCGGGGCCACCTTGGCCAGCGAGACGTTTCCACCCTTGGCGAGAGTCACACCCATGACGTGAACCTACCCGGGGGGGCTGGGTGCCGCCTGAGCGGTGGCGGGGGGCAGGAGCCGGTCGACGAGGAGGTCGACGGCGGGGGCGGGCAGCCCGAACAGGGCCCGGAAGTAGACGGGGGCGACGAGCTGGTCCAGGACCCGGGTGGCGGTGGGGACGTCCTCCCCGCGGGCCTCGGCGGCGGCCAGGAGGGCCTCGGCCTGGGCGCTGCGGCCGGTGAGGCACGCCGAGCAGGCGGACTCGGCGCCGTCCGGGGCGCCGGGGTCGGCGGGCCCGGCGGCGACGGCGGCGCGCAGCAGGGCGAGCTCGGTGGGCCGGGCGGCCTGCTCGACGAGGGCGGCGCCCCAGGCGCGCAGGTCGCCGCGCAGGGTGCCGGTGTCGGGGACGTCGCCGCTGGTGCCGAACCGGACGAGGGCGGTGTCGGCCAGGAGGGCGGCGACGTCGCCCCAGCGCCGGTAGACGCTCGTGGCGTTGACGCCGGCGCGGGCGGCGACCTGCGGGATGGTCACGGGGTCGCCCTGGGCCAGGAGCTCCTCGACGGCGCGGTGGACCGCGGCGGTGACCTTGGCGCTGCGTCCGCCGGGACGCGCCATCGTCGGCGTCATGACCCGACCTTAACGCAATCAGCGTTGCGTTAACGCAGAACCCGGAGTAGTTTCCCGGAGACACCTCCTCGACGGTCTGGAGCCCTCCGTGCCCCGCACACCCCGCACCGGGACGGGTTTCACGCTCGTCGCCCTCACCCTCGGCCTGCTCGTCGCCGCGAGCGCCGCCCCCTCGCCGATCCTGCCGGTCTACGAGGAGCTGTGGGGCCTGGGTCCGACCGCCGTGACCGTCGTCTTCGCCGTCTACGCCGCCGTCCTGCTCGTCGCGCTGCTCACCGTCGGGTCGCTGTCGGACCACCTCGGCCGCCGCCCCGTCGTGCTCGTCGCCCTCGCCGGGGTCGCCGCGTCCCTGGTCGTCCTCGCCGAGGCCCACGGCGTGGGGGCCCTCGTCGCCGGCCGCGCCCTGCAGGGGTTCTCCACCGGCACCGCCATCGGTGCCCTCGGCGCGTGGCTGCTCGACCTCGCCGGGCCCGGCCGCGGCCCGACCGCCCAGCTCGTCAACGGCGCCGTCCCCCCGGCCGGCCTCACCGCCGGCGGGCTCGGCGCCGGGGTCCTGGTGCAGTTCGCCCCCGCCCCCACCGAGCTGACGTACCTGCTGCTGGCCGGGCTGCTCGCCGTCGCGGCCGTCCTGATCGCGTGCACGCCCGACGTGGCCGACCGCGTCCCCGGCGCGCTGCGCTCCCTGCGCCCCGTCGTGCACCTGCCCGCCGCCTCCCGCGCGGCGTTCACCACCAGCCTGCCCGGCTTCCTCGGCAGCTGGGGCCTGGGCGGCCTGTGCATGGGCCTGGGCCCGTCCGTCGTCGCCGGGGTCCTCGGCCTGCGCGACCACGTCGCCGGCGGCCTGGTCGTCGCCGCGGTCGCCGGCGTCGGGGCGGTCACCGGCGTCCTGACCCGCCACCGCGCCCCCGGCCGCGTCCTCGCCCTCGGGATGGCCGGGCTCGTCGTCGGGCCCCTCGTCCTGACCGCCGGGCTCGCCGCCACCTCCGTGCCGGTGTTCTACGCCGGGGCGCTGCTGTCCGGGGTCGGGTTCGGCGCCGGGTTCCAGGGCGCGCTGCGCGCGGTCCTGGCCACCGCCCCCGCCCACGAGCGGGCCGGCGTCCTGTCCGCCGTCTACGTCGTCAGCTACCTCGCCTTCGGGGTCCCCGCCGTCGTCGCGGGCCTGCTCGTCCCGCACCTGGGGCTGCGCGAGGTCGTCGACGGCTACGCCGCCCTCGTCGTGCTCGCCGGTGCCGGCGGCCTGCTGCTGCTGGCCCGCGCCCGCCGCGCCGGGCGGACCGCGACGGCACCCGTGCCCGCCCAGGCCCGCCGCACCGCCCCGGTCCGCCCGCCCGCCGGGAACGCCTGAGTCAAGGGCCGCGCGCCGGCTGCCGATCACCACCGCATGACCCTCCGCGCCGGTCAGCGCATCGCCTTCAGCGGCCACTTCCTCGCCGCGCGGCCCGACCTCGCCGCCCGCGCCGCGCGCGCCGGGCTGCACGTCGACGACGCCGTCACCGCCACCACCGACGTCCTCGTCGCCAACGACGCCGGCTCGGGGTCGGACGCCGTCCGCACCGCCCTGGCCCTGGGCGTCCCCATCGTCGACGAGTACTCCTTCGACGCGCTCGTGCTCGCCGCCGCCTGAGCCGGCCCGCCCCGGGACGGGCCCGGGGGTGCGTCGGGGGTCCGGAGGTGGTTGCCTTCCCCGGTCCAGCCCTCACGGGCACGGTGGAGAGGAAACCGCATGCCAGCCGACGACCACGGGTCCCAGCGGGACTTCTCGCACGAGGACGGCGGCCTGCACAAGGGCCTGAAGAACCGCCAGCTGCAGATGATCGCCATCGGCGGCGCCATCGGCACCGGCCTGTTCCTCGGCGCCGGCGGGCGCCTGGCCGGGGCCGGGCCCGGCCTGTTCATCGTCTACGGCGTGTGCGGGTTCTTCGTGTTCCTCATCCTGCGCGCCCTCGGCGAGCTCGTCCTGCACCGCCCCTCCTCCGGCTCCTTCGTCTCCTACGCCCGGGAGTTCTACGGCGAGAAGGCCGCCTTCGTGGCGGGGTGGATGTACTGGTTCAACTGGGCGATGACGGCCATCGTCGACATCACCGCCATCGCGCTCTACCTGCACTACTGGGACGCCTTCAGCTCCGCCCCGCAGTGGCTGCTGGCCCTGGCCGCGCTCGTCGTCGTCCTCGGGCTGAACCTCGTCTCGGTGCGGATCTTCGGCGAGATGGAGTTCTGGTTCGCCCTCATCAAGGTCGTCGCGCTGACCGCGTTCCTGGTCGTCGGCGTCGTCTTCCTCGCCGGACGATTCCCCGTCGACGGCCAGACCACCGGCCTGTCCGTGATCAGCGACAACGGCGGGTGGCTCCCCTCCGGCGTCGTCCCGCTCGTCGTGGTGGTCTCCGGCGTCGTCTTCGCCTACGCCGCGGTCGAGCTGGTCGGCACCGCGGCCGGGGAGACCGAGAACCCCGAGAAGATCATGCCGCGGGCCATCAACACCGTGATCGTGCGCATCGTGGTCTTCTACTGCGGCTCGCTGGTCCTGCTCGCGCTGCTGCTGCCGTACACCGCCTACAGCGCCGACGAGAGCCCCTTCGTCACGTTCTTCTCCAAGCTCGGCGTCCCCGGCGCCGGGGACGTCATGAACTTCGTCGTCCTCACCTCCGCGCTGTCCAGCCTCAACGCGGGCCTGTACTCCACCGGCCGCATCGTGCGCTCGATGGCCATGAACGGCTCCGCGCCCCGGTTCGCCGCCAAGCTCAACAAGGGCGGCGTGCCCTTCGGGGGGATCGCGATCACCGGCGTCGTCGCCGTCCTGGGCGTCGGCCTGAACTACCTCGCCCCCGGCCGCGCCTTCGAGATCGTCCTGAACGCCTCCGCGCTCGGCATCATCGCCAGCTGGGGCACGATCGTGCTGTGCCAGCTGCGGCTGCACACCTGGGCGAAGGCGGGCATCGTCACCCGGCCGCAGTACCGGCTGTTCGGCGCCCCCTGGACCGGCTACCTCGTGCTGGTGTTCCTCGTCGCCGTCCTCGCGATCATGGCCTACGACGAGTCCAGCCGGCCCACGGTCTACGCGCTCGGCGTCATCGTCCCCCTCCTCGTGGTCGGCTGGTTCGCCGTCCGCAAGCGCGTCCTGGCCGCCGCCGAGGAGCGCGCGGGCTACACCGGCGAGTTCCCCGTCAAGGCCGACCGCCCCCGCCGGGACTGAGACCCGGAACGAACAGGACGCCGCCGCCCCCCGCGGCCTAGGCTGCGGGGGACGGCGGCGTCCTGCCCCGTCCTGCCCGCCCGGCGCTGTGCGGTGCACCGTCGACGAGGCCCCCGAGGACACCCTGCGCATGACCGCGCCCACCACCGCGCCCACCGGCGCCGCCACCCCCGCCCGCCGACCCTCCACGGTCGGTCTCGTCGTCCTGCTCGGCGCCATGGCCGCGCTCGGGGCCGTGACGATCGACCTCTACCTGCCCTCGCTGCCCGAGGTCGCGGTCGACCTCGGCACCACCGAGGCCCGCACCCAGCTGACCATCACCGGCGTCCTCGTCGGCGCCGGTCTCGGCCAGCTCGTCGTCGGGCCGCTGTCCGACGCCTTCGGCCGCCGCAAGCCCGCCGCCGCCGGGTTCTGCGTCTACGTCGTCGCCACCCTGCTGTGCGCGATCGCCCCGAACCTGCCCGCCCTCGTCGCCTTCCGCGTCCTGTCCGGCGTCGGGGCCTCCGCCGGCGCCGTCATCGGCATGGCCGTCATCCGCGACCTGTTCACCGGCCCGGCCGCCTCCCGGCTGCAGTCCCGCCTCGTGCTCGTCATCGGCGTCGCGCCCCTGCTGGCCCCCACCGTCGGCGGCGCCATCGCCGTCCACACCGGCTGGCGGCCCGTGCTGGCCCTGCTCGCCGTCGCCGGCCTCGGGGTCCTGCTCGCGGTCTGGCGCAAGCTGCCCGAGACCCGCCCCGAGCTGCGCGACACCGCCGCGCAGGCGCGCGCCGAGGACGAGCGGGCCCCCGTCACCCCGCCGCGCCGGCAGCGGGTCCTGCGCACCTTCACCGGCTACGGCGCGCTGCTGCGCGACCGCCGGTTCCTCGCGCTCGCCCTCATGCCGGGCCTGGCGATGGCGACGATCATGGCCTACGTCTCGACGTCGGTCTTCGTCCTGCAGGACGGCTTCGGCCTCACCGGGACCGGCTTCGCCGTCTACTTCGCCGTCAACGGCACCGCCCTCATCGGCGGTACCCAGGTCAACGCCGCCGTCGTCGAGCGCTTCGGCTCCGCCCGCCTGCTGCGCGTCGGGGTCCTGGCCGCTCTCGTGTTCGGCCTGGCCCTGGCCGCGTCGCTGCTGGCCCGCACCGACCAGCTGCTCCTGTTCGCCGTCCCGCTGTACCTGCTGCTGCTGTCGCTGGGCCTGATCATGCCCAACGCCGTCACCCTCGCCCTGGAGCCCTACGGCGACAGCGCCGGCGCCGCCGCGGCCCTCGTGACGGCGCTGCAGTCCGGCGTCGGCGGGCTCGTCGGGGTCCTCGTCGGCGTCCTCGGCGGCGACGAGCACGCCACCGGCCTCGTCGTCGGGACCGCGGTCGTCCTGAACGTCGTCCTCCTGCTCTCCGTCCGGCCCGGCGCCCGGCCTAGTGTGAGGTCATGAGCTCGATCACGGACGCCCAGCCCGCCGGAAGCGACCTCGACCCGTCGGTCCGCCCCCAGGACGACCTCTTCCGCCACGTCAACGGCCGCTGGCTCGCCACCACCGAGATCCCCGACGACCGCGCCGTCGACGGGGCCTTCATCCGGTTGCGCGACCAGTCCGAGGCCGAGTGCCGCGCCATCGTGGAGTCCGCCGCCGCGGCCGCCGCCTCCGGGGAGGCCCCCGCCGGCTCGGTGCGGCAGAAGATCGGCGACCTGTTCGCCAGCTTCATGGACACCGACCGCATCGAGGCGCTCGGCGCGACCCCGCTGGACCCCGAGCTGGCCGCCGTCGACGCCGTCGCCGACCACGCCGGGCTCGTCCGCCAGCTCGGCGCCTTCGAGCGCTCCGGCGTCGGCGGCCCGTTCGCCTACTGGGTCGACACCGACAACGCCAAGTCCGACGAGTACGTCGTCTACGTCACCCAGTCCGGCCTGGGCCTGCCCGACGAGTCGTACTACCGCGAGGAGCAGTACGCCGAGGTCCGCGACGCCTACCGCGACCACGTCGAGCGCATCCTCACCCTCGGCCGCCGCCCCGACCCCGCCGGTGCCGCCCGGCGGGTCCTGGAGCTGGAGACGGCGCTCGCGGCCCACCACTGGGACCGCGTGAGGAACCGCGACGCGAACGCGACGTACAACAAGGTCGACCGCGCCGGCCTGGACGCGCTGCTGCCCGGGATCGACCTGTCGCAGTGGCTGGCCGCCGCCGAGCTGCCCGCGTCGGCGTTCGCGCACGTCGTCGTGCGCCAGCCGAGCTACCTGACGGGCATGGCCGAGGTGCTGCTCGCCACGCCCGTCCAGACCTGGCGGGACTGGCTGGGCTGGCGCGTCCTGCACCAGGGCGCGGCGTTCCTGTCGGCCGACTTCGTGGAGGAGAACTTCGCGTTCTACGGCACCCGGCTCACCGGCGCCCCGCAGCTGCGGGAGCGGTGGAAGCGCGGGGTCGGGCTGGTCGAGGGCAGCCTCGGCGAGGCCCTGGGCGAGCTGTACGTGGGCGAGCACTTCCCGCCGGCGGCCAAGGAGCGCATGGAGCAGCTCGTGGCGAACCTCGTCGAGGCGTACCGCCAGGACATCGAGGCGCTGGACTGGATGACGCGCGAGACGAAGGACCGCGCGCTGGAGAAGCTGTCGCGGTTCACGCCGAAGATCGGCCACCCGGACCGGTGGCGGGACTACTCGGCGCTGACGATCGACCGCTCCGACCTGCTGGGCAACGTGCGCCGCGCGTTCGCCTTCGAGGTCGACCGCGAGCTCGCCAAGCTGGGCGCCCCGGTGGACCGCGACGAGTGGTTCATGACCCCGCAGACGGTCAACGCCTACTACAACCCGGGCATGAACGAGATCGTCTTCCCCGCCGCGATCCTGCGCCCGCCGTTCTTCTCCCTGGACGCCGACGACGCCGAGAACTACGGCGGCATCGGGGCGGTCATCGGCCACGAGATCGGGCACGGCTTCGACGACCAGGGCTCGAAGTACGACGGCCTGGGCAACCTCAACGACTGGTGGACCGACGCCGACCGCGCCGAGTTCGGCAAGCGCACCCAGGCCCTCGTCGACCAGTACGACGCCCTGGAACCGCCGGAGACGCCCGGCAAGCACGTCAACGGCGCCCTCACGGTCGGGGAGAACATCGGCGACCTGGGCGGCCTGACGATCGCGCACAAGGCGTACGAGATCGCCCTGGGCGGTGAGCCGGCCCCCGTGGTGGACGGCCTGACCGGCAGCCAGCGGCTGTTCTTCGGCTGGGCGCGGGTCTGGTGCGGGAAGGTCCGCCCGGCTGAGGTGGAGCGCCGGCTGGCGGTCGACCC
Source organism: Kineococcus rugosus (assembly GCF_050871975.1). Classification (NCBI taxonomy): domain Bacteria; kingdom Bacillati; phylum Actinomycetota; class Actinomycetes; order Kineosporiales; family Kineosporiaceae; genus Kineococcus; species Kineococcus rugosus. The sequence continues at coordinate 48,300 of NZ_JBJLSJ010000036.1, forward strand.
GCACTCCCCGCCGGAGTTCCGCTGCAACGCCGTGGTCCGCAACCTCACCGAGTTCCACGAGGCGTTCGGCACCGCCGAGGGCGACGGCCTGTGGCTGGACCCGGCCGAGCGCGTCCGGATCTGGTAGTCAGTCCGCCAGCGCGACCCGGTCGCGGCCGCCGCCCTTGGCCTCGTACAGGGCGCGGTCGGCCGCGAGCAGCAGCTCGTCGGGGGTGCTGCCGTGGTCGGGGGCGGTCGCGACCCCGGCGCTGACGGTGACGCGCAGGTCCTCGACCTCGACCCGCACCCGCGCGCACGCCGCCCGCAGCTCCTCCGCGCGCCGGTGGGCCGCGGCGGCGTCCAGGTGCGGCAGCAGGACGACGAACTCCTCCCCGCCGTAGCGGACGACGTCCTCGGCCCGGGCGTGCGCGCTCAGCGCCCGGGCCACCGCGACGAGGACCTCGTCGCCGATCGCGTGGCCGTGCGTGTCGTTGACGGCCTTGAAGTGGTCGACGTCGAGCAGGACGAGGGACAGCGGCTGCCCGGTCGCGGCGGCGGCGGTCAGCCGGTCGGCGAGGTCGTCGACGAACCGGCGCCGGTTGCGCAGCCCCGTGAGGGGGTCCCGGGCGGCTTCCTCGGCCAGCTCGGCCCGCAGGTGCTCGATGGTGGCGACCTGCTCGCGCAGCCGGGCGTTGGCCCGTTCCAGGGCGCGGGCGGCCCCCAGCTGCTCGGTGACGTCGCGCGCGACGACGACCCGGCCCAGGACCCGTCCGCGGTCGTCGCGGATCCAGCGGGTGCGGACGTCGAGGTGGGTACCGCCGCGCAGGGCCACGACGGCGTCGCCGTCCCCGTCGCCGACGGCGCGCGCGAGGGCGGGTTCGACCGACCCGGCGAACGCCCGGCCGATGACCTCCCCGCCCGGGCGGCCCTCCCGGCGCACGAGGGCGGTGCCGGCGGGGTTGACGTCGACGACCCGTTCGCGGGCGTCGACGACGAACACGGCGTCGGTGACGGTCTCGACGACGAGCGAGCGGGCGACGGGCACGAGCCGCAGCAGGTCCTGCTGGAGCACGGCGTAGGCGAACAGGACCCCGGTGACGGTGAAGGCGAGGGGGGTGACGTCGACCTCGACGACGTCGCCGAGGAACACGACGCCCAGGTTGGCCGCGAACGGCGCGGCGATCGCGACGAGCATCGTGGTCGCCTGCCGCCGCAGCAGGCCGCGGGTCTGCCGGCGCAGCCGGTGGACGGTGGACGCGGCGCTGAGGACGACCATGTAGCTGTAGGCGGTGTGGACCCAGAACAGCGGCCCGGCGGTGACGACCCGCCGCTCGGGGTCGCCGACGTGCTCGACGGTGGCGTGGAACCAGTGCAGCTGCGGGTCGAGGGCCACGACGACGACGAGCAGGACGGGTTCGACGGTGAGGGCGAGGACCCGCCGCGCGGTGGTGGTGCGTCCGCTGACGGCGTCGACGAAGAGCCGCAGCGACAGGACGGTGGCCCCGATCCCGAGGAACTGGGGCAGCACGAGGGCGTCGAGCCAGGGCCGCGGCACCCCGGAGTTGAGCAGCACGACCGCCAGGCCCCACAGGGTGACCGACGCCAGCGCGACGGTCAGCGGCAGCGCGGCGGGCGTGTCCCGCCGGCGGCGGAACGTGAGCACGCCGGTGGCCGCGGTGACGGCCACGGCGACGGCGAGCAGGAGGACGAGCGGTCCCGTCGACGTCATCGACGCGTTCGCCCTCCCCGGGTCCGGGCGGCCGGGTGACCGCCGACCCCCAGGGTGCCACCGGCCTCCGACACGTGGCCGGGTCCGCGCGCGGCGGTCACCGCCCCGGCGGGGTCAGCGGCAGCCGCGGGTGCAGCAGGTGGGCGACGAGGGCGGTCCAGCCGGTCTGGTGGCTCGCCCCGAGCCCTTCGCCGGTGTCGCCGTCGAAGTACTCGTTGAAGGTGATGTGGTCGCGCCACAGCGGGTCGTCGGTGGCCTCGATGCGCTGGCCGTCGGCGGGCCGGCGCCCGTCGACGGGCCGGAACAGGTTGACGAGGCTCTCGTCGATGAGGTCGGCGCCCTGGACGAGGTTGATGCGCCGCCCGGACCCCTTGGGCACCTCGATGGTGAGGTCGTCGCCGAAGAAGCGGCCGAGGGTGCGCAGCTTGTCGGCGAGCAGGACGTTGACGGGGAACCAGATGGGCCCGCGCCAGTTGGAGTTGCCGCCGAACATCCCGGTGCGCGACTCCCCGGGTTCGTAGACGACCGAGGAGCTCTGCCCCTCGACCGACGTCCAGACCTCCTCCTTGACGGCGGCGGACAGCGAGCGCAGGCCGTACGGGGAGAGGAACTGCTCGCTGTCGAAGGCCCGCTCGAGCAGCCGCACGAGCCGCGGCTTGTCGACGAGGGAGAGCAGCATCTGCCGGCCCTCGGGGGTGGAGCGGGTGAGCAGCGGGAGGGTGAGGTCGGGGCGGCGCTTCTGCAGCCAGCGCAGGCGGGCGGTGAGGTCGGGGGTCTCCTCGGCGATCCACGTCGGCACGTCCGTCGACCCCAGGATCGGCAGCAGCCCGACCATGGAGGGCACGCGCATCGGCTCGGCCCGGCCGTCGGGGTGCAGCAGGACGTCGTAGAAGAAGCCGTCCTCCTCGTCCCACAGGGAGGTGTCGGTGGCGCCGAAGGAGGTCATGGCCTGGGCGATGGACAGGAAGTGCTCGAGGAACTTGGTGGCGGCGTCCTCCCAGGCGGGGTCGTGCCGGGACAGCTCCAGGGCGATCTTGAACATCTGCTGGCAGTAGAAGGCCATCCAGCTGGTGGCGTCGGACTGCTCCAGGCGGTAGCCGGGGGGCAGCTCGGCGGAGCGGTCGAACAGGCCGATGTTGTCCATCCCGAGGAAGCCGCCCTCGAAGAGGTTGGAGCCGCTGGCGTCCTTGCGGTTGACCCACCACGAGAAGTTGAGCAGCAGCTTGGTGAAGACGCGCACGAGGAAGCCCTGGTCGCGGTAGCCGTCGAGGCGGTAGACGTGCCAGGCGGCCCAGGCGTGCACGGGCGGGTTGACGTCGCCGAAGGCCCACTCGTAGGCGGGCAGCTGGCCGTTGGGGTGCATCGACCACTCGCGGCACATGAGCACGAGCTGCTCCTTGGCGAAGTCGGGGTCGACGTGGGCCAGGGGGATGGCGTGGAAGGCGAGGTCCCAGGCGGCGAACCAGGGGTACTCCCACTCGTCGGGCATGGAGATGACGTCGGCCAGGGACAGGTGGGTCCAGGAGACGTTGCGGGCGCCGCGGGCCTTGCGGGACTCGGGGGCCGGTTCGGTCTCGGGGTCGCCGCCCAGCCACTGCCGCACGTCGTAGCGGTACAGCTGCTTGGTCCACAGCAGCCCGGCGTAGGCGCGGCGGGCGATGTGCCGGTCGGAGTCGGACAGGCCGGGGTGGATGACCTCGTCGTAGAACTCGTCGGCCTCGGCCTGCCGGTCGTGCAGGACGGCGTCGAACCCGGACCCGAAGGTCCCCTGGCCGGGGGCGTGCGGGGACAGCCGCAGGCGCACCTCGACGGTCTCGCCGGGGGCGACGGAGTCGAAGGAGTACCAGAACGCGGCCTTGGTGCCGGTGCGCCGCGGGTTCACGGCCGACTCGTCGCCGTGGACGATGCGGCGGTCGATGCCGTCCTTGGTGTAGCGGGTGGGGTTGGAGGCGGCCCCGAAGAGCTCGACGAGGTTGGACTCGTTCTCGCAGAACAGCACCTCGGGGCTGCCCTGGGCGCTGACGTGGTAGCGGCCGAGGTGCCCGTGCTCGCACTCGACGTCCTCGAGCCCGCCGACGGCCAGGGTGGGGGGCAGGACCTGGGTCATGGTCCCGCGGCGGCGGTCCCAGCCCCAGGCCCAGGTGTTGCGGAACCAGACCTGGGGGACGAGGTCGAGGGGGGCGGGGTCGGGCCCGTGGTTGGTGGCGGCGACGACCATGCACAGGTCGTCGGGCCCGGCCTTGGCGTAGGTGACGGTGACGTCGAAGAAGCGGTTCTCGTCCAGGACGCCGGTGTCGCCGAGCTCGTACTCGCGCTCGTCGCGCCCGCGGCGGGCGTTCTCCTCCCGCAGCCGGGCATAGGGGAACTCGGCCTGCGGGTAGCGGTAGAGCCACTGCATCCAGGAGTGGCTGGGGGTGCCGTCCAGGGCCCACCAGTACTCCTTGGCGTCCTCGCCGTGGTTGCCCTCGCCGTTGGTGAGGCCGAAGAGCCGCTCCTTGAGGAAGGGGTCCTTGCGGTTCCACAGGGCCACGCCGAGGTTGAGGAAGCCGAAGCGGTCGCAGACCGCGCCCAGGCCGTCCTCGCCCCAGCGGTAGGCGCGGGAGCGGGCCTGGTCGAAGGGGAAGGCGGTCCAGGCGTCACCGCCGGGGGTGTAGTCCTCGCGGACGGTGCCCCACTGGCGACCCGAGACGTAGGGACCCCACAGGCGCCAGGGGCCGTCGGCCCCGGGCGACTCGGCCATGCGGCCGTGCTCGACGCTGCGCCGCGGCCGTCGGTGCTGGCGGCCGTCGCCTCCCCGGTGGGCCTGGTCGCGCTGGCCGGGGGCGTGCGCGTCGGGCTGGGGCGCCGGCTCGGGGGACTCAGTGGCCTCGGTCACCTCCCCAGTCTCCCAACGATCACCGGCTGACGCGTGGTGAGCGTCGATCGGAGCGGGATCCGTTGCGCGGCAGTGGTTCACACGGTCTAGTCAGGGGCGATTTGCCTACTCGACGCCCCGCCGTCTAATGTTCTTCATGTCGCCGCGAGCAACGGGGCGGACGCCGAGAGCCACCAGGCTCGAGGGGTTCGGCTGGAGCGAGCGGCACCAGATGCCTCAGCTGAGGCTAGGTTGAAGTTCGGCCTGGTTTTCGGTTAAGGTGGGAAAGTTACCCCTCTTCCGCTGACCCTTTCGGGGGTTGGTTCGGGGTGGGTGCGTCCGGTTCTTGAGAACTCAACAGTGTGCCATAAATGTTGATGCCAATGCATTAACCCCCAATGGCCGTCGCTCATGTACGGGTGGCGGTTGGGGTTCCTTTGGGATCTACCCCTGTTCTGGCTTGCCAGCTCGGGACAGGGTTTGGAGTCCAAGGTCAACTATGAAGTGAAATGATCTACACCGGCTGGTCTGTTTCCTGTGATTCGTCGCGGGGGT
>NZ_JBJLSJ010000037.1:0-49820 GCF_050871975.1 Kineococcus rugosus
GCGACCGGTTTGAGCAGCAGACCGGGGAGCACCACCGCTTCCTGGTAGGTCCACAGCTGGGACTGCCGGGCGGCGGCCACCGCGGTGGCCGACCCGAGCTCCCGGCCGGCGCGGCGCTGGGCCAGCGACAGGAACGGCATGACGACCAGGCTCAGCGCGGCCAGGGCGACGCCGACCGTGGACGGCTGCGCCTCGCCGTCGCCCAGCAGCGCGCGGGTGGACCCGACGCCGACGTAGGCGGCCAGGGCGAAGAACGAGCAGGCGATGATCCGCAGGGTCAGGTGCTCGCGCGCCCGGCGGCGGGCCTCGTCGCGGGCGGAGAACTGCCAGGCCACGGCGGCCGCGGACGAGACCTCGATGAGGGAGTCCAGGCCGAAGCCGACGAGGGCGGCCGACCCCGCGCGGTGCCCGGCGCCGAGCGCCACGGCGGCCTCGACCAGGTTGTACGTGATGGTCCCGGCGACCAGCAGGCGCACCCGGCGCGCGAGGACCTCGCGCCGCGGCGCGGGGGGACCGGCGGGCGCCGGGCGGAGCCGGGGGGCGGGGAGCCGGTCCATCAGCAGCACTCCCCGCCCGCCCGCGCGGGGGCGCAGGCGGCGGCGTCGGGGGCCAGGACGGTGCCCAGCAGGTCCTCCAGCGCCCGGCGCAGGTGGCCGTCGGCCAGTTCGTACCGCACCCGCTTGCCCTCGGGGACGGCGACGACCAGCCCGCAGCCGCGCAGGCAGGCCAGGTGGTTGGACAGGCTGGTGCGGCCCACGCCCAGCTGCTCGGCCAGTTCGGTCGGGTAGGCCCCGCCGGCGCGCAGGGCCACCAGGACCCGGGCGCGGGTGGGGTCGGACAGGGCGTGGCCGAAGGTGGTCAGCACCTCGATGCGGGTCGTGGTCTCCACCCCGACAACGCTACAGCGAAAACTGACGTCAGCGGACGCTGACGCGTTCTCGGGGTGGCGCCGGCCTCACCCCGGGACGCCGCCGGGCACCCACGACCCCTCGGCCGCCGGGACGGACCCGGTCCGCAGCGACCCGGACCCGAACGGCACGACGAAGCTGGCCCGGTCGGCGCGGGTGTAGGTGCGGGTGTGCTCGACCACCCGGTCGTCCCGGTCACGGCTGGTGCAGGTGAAGAGCATCACCGGGACGGCGGCGTCGACCTCCAGGACGCGGGCGTCCTTCTGGTCCAGCGTGGCCAGGTCCAGCGTCTGCCAGGCGCGCTGCAGCTGGACGCCGTAGAAGCTGAACAGCTGGTAGAGGGAGAAGACGCCGAGGTCCAGGACCCCGGTGTCGGGCAGCAGGTCCGCCGGGAAGAGGATCTCCTCCAGCGAGAAGGGCACGCCCCCCGCCAGGCACAGCCGCTTGATGAGGCAGAGGTCGTCGTCCTCGGCCACCGAGAACACGTCCGCGTACCGCGGGCCGGCCGGCCGCACGCCCCGCGCCAGGACGCGGACCGACGGTTCGGCCCCCCGCTCGGTCATCGACTGGGTGAAGCCGTCGAGCGTCTCCAGCTCGCGGGCCACCTTCTCCCCGACCACGAAGAACCCCCGGCCCACGACCGGTTTGAGCAGCCCCTCCTCGACGAGCGCCTCCAGCGCCCTGAGGGCCGTGAGGCGGTGGACCCCCTGCTCGGCGGCGAGGTCGCCCACGGCCGGCAGCAGGGCGCCGGGCTGGTAGCGGCCGGTCTCGATCCGGTGCCGGACCAGGCGGCGCAGCGCCAGGTACTGCGGCGTCCGCTCGACCCCCACCGTCGCCCCCCCCGTCCGTGCCGCCGCCGGTGGCGTCCGGGCCGCCACGTCCGCCCCACCCTAGGCCGCGCCCGGGACGGGGTCAGGGGGCGACGGTCCCCAGTTCGCTGGCGAACCGCACCTGGTCGGCGCGGACCAGGGAGGAGAAGTGCTCGACCGGCGCGCCGGCGGCCTCGTGCGCGACCCCGCTGAGGGAGAGGACCGAGGTCCCCGGCGGCACCGCCAGCACCTGCGCGGTCGCCTCGTCCAGGGCGCTGACGGACAGCTGCTCGTAGCCCGCGACCACCTCCACGCCGTACGCCCCGCGCAGCGCCGCGTACAGCGACCCGTGGGCGTCGTACTGCCACGGCAGGTCCGGGAACCGGGACACCGGCAGGACGGACCGCTCCACAGCCGCGGGCACCCCGTCGAGCAGGCGCACCCGGCGCACCACGTGCACGGGTTCACCGACCGGCAGGCCCAGCCGGTCCCCGGTGCCGGCGTCGGCGGGTTCGGCGTCCCAGCCGAGCACGGTGGTGGTCAGGGTCCGGCCGGCCGCGGCCGCGGCCTCGGCGAACGGCCGCAGGTCCCGCAGGTTGCGCACGACGGGCGGTGCCGCGACGTAGGTCCCCGACCCCTGGACGTTGTAGACGACCCCCTCGTCGGCCAGTCGCCGGATGGCCGAGCGGACCGCAGCGCGGCTGACGCCCCACCGGGCGGCGAGCTCGCGCTCGGTCGGCAGCCGGTCGCCCGGGCGGAGGTCCTCGCGCACCACCAGCGCTTCGAGGCGTTCCTGGGCGTCGACGCTGGGGCGGACCGTCAGCCGCTGCACGGCTCCTCCTTCGTCTCGCGGGCCGTCGGGTCAGGCGGTGCCGGGGAGGCGAGAACGGCCGGTGGTCCGATTTTATCGCAGAGCGGTCTAGGCGCGGGCGGCTCGTGGTGCTACGTTCTCATTGGCTCGGTTTTGGCGGTCACCCGTCTAGTCCGAGTGCGTGGCGACGGTCGCAGGCGTCCGTCGCACCACCCCCCCAGCCGGACGGCCCCGCCGTCGGCGGCACCCACCCGAGCGGAGCGCTCGCGGACGAAGGAGTTCCAGTGCGCACCGAGACGATGCTCCACTACGTCGCCGAGACCCCCGCCGTGCTGCGGGCCCAGGCCGCCGGGAACTTCGAGGAACCGCTGGTCGACGCCTACGTCGCCGCGCCCCGGCGCGTGGTCCGCGTCGTGGCCTCCGGTTCCTCCCGCAACGCCGCGCTGTGCGCCCGCCCGTACCTGCGGAGGGCGCTGGGCGTCGAGGTGCTCGTCACCGACCCCTGGACGTTCGTCCACCACGAGCACGAGGTCCCCGACGACGAGTTCGTCGTGTGCGTGTCCCAGAGCGGTTTCAGCACCGCGGCGATCGAGGCGCTCGACTGCCTGCGCCGCCTCGGCCGCCCCGCGATCGGCATCACCGGGGACGTCGCGAGCGACTTCCCGGCGCACTGCGACGTCCTGGTCGACTACGGCGTGGGGACCGAGACCGTCGGGTACGTGACGAAGGGCGTCAGCGCGCTGCACGCGTTCTTCTGCCTCTTCGCCGACACCGCGGCCGGCCGGCTGGGCCGGGACGGCGGCGGACGGCCGTCGTTCCGCGACTCGCTCGGGGAGTACGTGGCCTCCTACGAGGCGGTCCGCTCCCAGACGCGGGACGTCCTGCGGTCCCGCGAGAAGGAACTGACCTCGATGGGCCCGGTGTTCGTCCTCGGCTCGGGCCCCGACCTCGGCGTCGCCGCCGAGGGGGCGCTGAAACTGGCCGAGACCCTCCAGGTCCCGGCCGTCGCGGTCGACCTGGAGGAGTTCCTGCACGGCCCGCACCTGCAGCTGACCCCGCTGCACACGGTCGTCGTCGTGGCCACCGGACCCGCTTCCCGGGCCCGGTCGCGGCAGATCCGCGCAGCGGCCCGCGTCGTCACCGACCGGGTGCTCCTGCTCACCGACGACCCCGGCGCCGACGACGCCGACGTCCGGGTCGACACCCTGCGCGACCCGCTGGCGAGCGCGGCGAGCCTGCTGCCGTTCTTCCAGATCGTGTCGTACGAGATCACCGAACGCAAGCACCTGTGGCACAAGCATCCGCTCCTCGCCCGGTTCGAGGCGATGGTCAGCGGCAAGAGCGAGAACTACGTCGACAGGGAAGTCGTCTGAACCCACCGCCACCGGTCCGCCGCCCCGCGACGGCGGACCGCGCCGGTCCCCGCCGGCCCGACCACGACGTCGGGCCGGCGCGGACCGCACCCCGACAACACAAGGAGACAGCATGAGCGACACCGTGGAGCCCACGGCGGCCTCCCCGGGGCAGGGGAAGCTGCAACGCAACCTCGGCCTGACCACCGCCATCGCGCTGGGGGTCGGGACCACCGTCGGATCGGGCATCTTCACCTCCGTCGGCGCCGTCGCCGGAGCGGCCGGCACCCCGCTGCTGGCGATCGCGGCGTTCCTCGTCGGCGGCCTGATCATGGTCCCGCAGATCCTGCTGTACTGCGAGTTCTCCACCGCCTACACCGAGAGCGGTGGGCAGGTCGTGTACTTCCGCGAAGCGGGGTGGTCCTTCCCCAGCATGTTCATGTCGTGGTCGTGCTACTGGGCGACCGACCCGGTCGGCATCGCCACCATGACCCTGACCGTCGTGAACTACGCGGCGTACTTCACCGGCTGGGGCGGGACCACCGGACGCCTCGTCGGCTGCGCCCTCATCGTCTTCTTCACGTGGCTGCACATCTGCCACAAGAAGGCCGGCGCCACCTGGCAGGACTTCATCACCGCCGCCAAGATCGTGCCCTTCATCGTCCTCGTGGGCATCGGGTTGTTCTTCGTCAACGGGGACAACTACTCCAGCCGGACGAGCGAGGCGGCCGACGTGTCGAGCCCGCTGCTCGCGATCGTCACCGGCGTCGCCCTGACCACCTGGGCCTACGACGGCATGCAGACGTCGGTCACCATGGCCGGGGAGATCAAGAACCCGCGCCGGAACATGCCGATCGCGCTCATCGGGACCGTCGTCCTCGTCACGCTGCTCTACACCGGCCTGGCCGCGGCCGCCGTCGGCCTCGTCGACATCGACTCCCTGTCCGGTTCCGACGCACCCGTCGCCGCGGCGTTCTCGCAGATCCCCGGCATCGGCAGCAACGCCGGCACCATCGCCGCGGTCCTCGCCGTCGTCGTCGTGGTCGGCTCGCTGTCCAGCCTCATCATGTTCCAGGCCCGGATGCAGATGAAGGCCGCGGAGGAGGGGTACTGGTGGCGCTCGTGGGCCACGATCCACCCGAAGTACAACACCCCCGCCACCGCGATGCTCTGGCAGTCCGGCCTCGCCCTCGTCCTCGTCTGGTTCTCCACGATCCAGCAGCTGCTGGGGCTCTTCACGCTCATCGTCCTGCTGCGCAACGCGCTGCTGTTCTGCGCGTGGTTCAAGCTGCGCCGCAAGGCGAACTACCGGCCCACGTGGCGGGCCCCGTTCGGCCCCGTCACCGCGGTCCTGGCCATCGTGCCGAGCCTGATCCTGATGATCTCGACGTTCTTCGACGCCCCGGTGGAGTCGGTCGGGGCCGGGCTGCTGGCCCTGGCCTCCGCGGTCCCGTTCTACTACCGCTGGCGCAAGGTCAACGCCGACGTCATCGAGGGCGCCGAGAGGGCCCGCAACGCACGCATCCTGGGCGGGACCGAAGCCGAAGCCGAGGTCGACGCCCCGGAGCACCGCACCACAGACCGCACCACAGGAGGAACCCGTTGATCAAGTTCGACGAGAACGCGCAGCTCGGCAGCGTGGAGGGCGCCCTCGCCCTGCGACCCGCGATCGAGGAGGTGGTGGACGGCCTCTGCGACAGGGGGTACGACCTGCTCTGCTACCTGGGCATCGGGGGCACGTGGGCCTCGGGCCTGCAGGCCGAGTCCCACGTCAAGCAGCTCAGCGCCATCCCGGTGTGCGTCGAGAACGCCGCGCAGTTCACCACCACCGGCAACCGCCGCATCACCGACCGGACCGTCGTCGTGATCTCCTCGGTCACGGGGAACACCCCCGAGATGGTGGCCGCCGTGCAGGAGGTCGAGAAGCTCGGTGCGACCGTCATCGGTTTCGTCGACGCCCCGGGAACCCCGCTGGCCGACCTGTCCACGACCTGCATCTCCCGGCCGGGCAACGAGCAGCTGAAGTTCTTCATGGTCGCCGACCGGTTCATGCGCAACGCCGGTCACTTCGAGGCCTACGACGACTACTACGCCCAGCTCGACGCCCACCTGGCCCGGGCGCTCGTCGACGTCGAGAAGGCCGCGGACGAGTTCGGCGCCGCCTTCGCGCGGGACCACCACGAGGACCCCGTGCACTACTTCGTGGCCGCCGGGACCCAGCACGGGTCGACCTACTCGTACGCCATGTGCTACTGGGAGGAGCAGCACTGGCTGCGCAGCAAGTCCATCCACGCGGCCGAGTTCCTGCACGGGACGCTCGAGGTCGTCGACCGGGACACCAACGTCACCGTGTTCCTCGGGGAGGACGCCGAGCGCCCGCTCGCCGAGCGGGTCGCCCGGTTCCTGCCGAGGATCAGCGCGAACGTCACGCTCATCGACTCCAGGGACTACGCGCTCGACGGCATCTCGCCGCAGTACCGCGGGTTCCTGTCCCACCTCGTCACGCACGCGGTCACCCAGCGGATCGACGCCCACGTGGAGCACCTCAACCGGCACCCGATGGACATCCGCCGCTACTACCGCGCCCTGCCCTACTGACCGGAGGACCACCGCATGAGAGTCGCAGCCGCCGGCGACAACTGCATCGACGTCTACGCCGGGCAGGGCCGCAGCTACCCGGGCGGCAACGCCGTGAACGTCGCGGTCTACCTCCGCCGCCTCGGGGTCGACAGCTCCTACGTCGGCGCGGTGGGGGACGACGCGCACGGCGACCTCCTGCGCCGGGCGCTGGAGGGCAAGGGCGTGGACACCAGCCACCTGCGCGTCAGCCCCGGCAGCACGGCTCTCACCCAGATCGAGGTCGTCGACGGCAACCGGGTCTTCGGGGAGCACGACGAGGGGGTCATGGCGGACTTCCGCCTCACCGCCGACGACCTCGACTTCCTGTGCGGCCACGACCTGGTGGTCTCCGGGATCTGGGGGCACACCGCCGGGGACCTCGCCGCGCTGAAGGCGCGGGGAGCCACCATCGCCTTCGACTACTCCGACCAGCCGCAGGACCCGGTCGTCGACGCCTCCCTCGGCGACGTCGACTACGCGTTCTTCGGGCTGGAGGCCGACGACGGCGAGGAACTGCGCGAGTTCGTGCGCCGGGCCCAGGCCCGGGGCCCGGTGTGCGTCGTCGCCACCCTGGGCGCGCGGGGGAGCATCGCCTACGACGGCCGGGAGTTCACGGTCGTCGGACCGGTCCCCGGCGAGGTCGTCGACACCATGGGCGCCGGGGACAGCTACATCGCGGGTTTCCTCACCGGCGTCCTCGACGGCCGGCCGCTCGCCGAGTGCATGGCCCGGGGCGCGGCCAGCAGCGCGGTGACGCTCACCTACCCGGGGGCCTGGTAGCGGACCCGCCCGGCGGTGTGGTCGAGGTCCGCTCCGCGGGGTGGTCCCCGCCGACCGGGTCCTGGACGACCCCGCCGGGCCCGGGGAACCGGGCCCGGCGGTCCCGCGGTCAGCGGACGCTGAGCGTCAGCTGCTGGGACCCGGCGTGGACGTCGTCGGCGAGGTCGACGCGGTACAGACCCGACGCCGGCAGCGTCACCGTCACATCACGCTGGTTGCGGCTGTGCGTGGTGTGCAGCGGGGTGCCGTCGGGGGCGATCAGCGTGAACGTCCCGGTGCCCGAACCGTCCAGCTGGATCCGGGCGCGCTGCCCGGCCTTCGCGGCGAACGTGTACGCGGCGCGGTCGCGCGGGCCGACCTTCGCGGTGACCGTCGCGCTGGTGCGCCCGGGGGCGAAGTCGATCTTCGTGGCCTCGGCCACCACCGGCAGGTTCCCGTGGACCCCACCACCGTTGCCCGTGGCGGGCTTGGCGGGCTTGGCGGGCTTGGCGGGCTTGGCGGGCTTGCCGGTGGCGGGGATGGACAGGTCCAGCCGGTAGCTGGAGGGCCGGGTGGAGACGATGTCGACGTAGTACCGCCCGCTCTCGGGCAGCCGGTAGGTGAAGTCGGACTGCCGCGGGCTGTGCGCGTCGTGCACCGCCGGACCCGAGGGGCCGACCAGCGTCCAGGTCTGGGCGCTGGTGGAGCGGGCCAGGTGGATGTGGGCGGTCTGCCCGGCCTTCGCGTCGAAGACGTACCGGTCGTCCTCCCCCGGCCCGACCTTCCCGCTGACCGAGGCGGAGGTGGCGCCCTTGGCGAAGTGGATGACGGTCTGCGCCGGGACGCCGTTCGCGCCCGAGCCGGTGCCGGTGCCGGTGACCGGGCCGGCCGCGGCGGCGACCCCGGCTCCGCCGAGCAGGGCGGCGGCGGTCAGGACGGCGGCGGTGGAGAGTGTGCGGTTCACGGTGATCTGCCCCTTCCAGGGCTCCTGACGGGGGTTCGGCCTCCGCTGGCTGCGGGTTCCGGCTCCGTCGGCTGCTGCAACACGGCCGTGCCCGGGTTCATGCCCGGGTTCCGCGACCGGCCCCGGGGCTGCCCTGCCGCGTCCTGCTCACCCGCACGCCGTCGCCGCGCGCGGGAACTCGCCGAGGAGGGTGGCGACCTGGAACGCGGGTCCGGGGAACCGGATCGAGGCACCGCGATCCCGGAACTCCCGCAGCCCGCGCACGCGCGGCCGTCAGCCTCCGCCCGTGCGCAGCGCGACACCGCAGATCGTCACAGCCGACAGGACGAGGAGGAGACGCAGGGCTCTCCGGAGTCGTGCGCTCATCGACGTCCGGAGGACGTCGATGAGCGACCGTCCCAGGAGGCGAGGGAACCCGCCGTGAGAGCGACGGGCACGGCGCAGGCGAGGAGCAGGCTGTGCACCAGGGGGCTCCCGTCGAACGGCAACGGCAGGAAGGTCAGAGTCGCCCACGACGCCGCAGTGACGACGGTCGAGCACCGAGTCCTGAAGGGGTGGAGGCGGTTCACGCAGGATCCCTCCTCAGGCCCGGCCCGTCAGGAGTTGCTCGAACGACGTGCTCGGCACCGGCAGAGCCGCGGGCCGCACCTCACGCGGGGTGCGGGCGCGCATCAGCGCCGCCAGTTCGCCGGCGGCACGCCGCACCCGCACGGTCAGGCCGGATCCCGCGGCGGCACCCCCGGCCCGGACGTCGCCCGTCCCGAAGTCCTCGGTGGCGCCGAAGACCCCGGTCGGCACGGTCACGGTGCGCAGGTGGGCGAACAGCGGGCGCAGCGCGTGGTCGAGAGCCAGGGAGTGGCGGGCGGTGCCGGCCGTGGCGCCCAGGAGCACCGGGACACCGGCCAGCGCCCCGTCCTCCACGACGTCGAAGAACGTCTTGAAGAGGCCGCTGTAGGAACCGGAGAAGATCGGGGAGACGGCGATGATCCCGTCGGCTCCCGTCACGGCGTCCAGCGCGGTCTGCAGCGCCGGCACCGCGAAACCGGTGGCCAGGGCGTTGGTGAGGTCGTGGGCGTGCTCACGCACCTCCACGACCGTGACGTCCACGCCGGCGCCGTCCTCCTGCAGGGCCCGCACCGTGGCCTCGGTCAGCCGGTCGGCCAGCAGGCGGGTGCTGGACGGCTGGCGCAGGCCCGCGGAGACGACCGCCAGGGCGCGCCCCCGGCCGCTGCGGGCACCGGGCGCGGCGCTCACGCCCGCACCTGCGGCTGAGCGGGTTCGGGCACCCGGACCGCGGGGACGTCCTCGCCCTCGGCGCGGCGGCCGGTCACCGCGTCGACCGCGTGGACGGTGGCGTCGTGCGCGCCGCCGGCAGCGGCGACGAGCGAGGCGTGGGTGGGGGCGTCGGGCACGTGCGCGGGGCGCCCGGCTGCCAGTTCCCGCCGCAGGACCGGGACGATCTGCCCGCCGAGGATCTCGATCTGCTCCAGCACCGTGGACAGCGGCAGCCCGGCGTGGTCGATGAGGAACAGTTGCCGCTGGTAGTCCCCGACGTGCTCGCGCATCGCGGCGTAGCGCTCGATGACCTGCTGGGGGCTGCCCACGGTCAGCGGCGTGGTCGCGGTGAACTCCTCCAGGGAGGGACCGTGGCCGTAGACGGGGGCGACGTCGAAGTAGGGCCGGAACTCCCGCACCGCGTCCTGGGACCGTTCCCGGGCGAAGAACTGCCCCCCGAGGCCGACGATCGCGGTGTCGGCCGGGCCGTGGCCGTAGTGCTCGAAGCGTTCGCGGTACCGCTGGACCATCTGCTGGGTGTGGGTGATGGGCCAGAAGATGTTGTTGTGGAAGAAACCGTCGCCGTAGTAGGCGGCCTGCTCGGCGATCTCGGGGCTGCGGATGGAACCGTGCCACACGAACGGCGCCACCCCGTCCAGCGGGCGGGGGGTGGAGGTGAAGGACTGCAGGGCGGTGCGGAACCGCCCGGAGAAGTCGACGACGTCCTGCCGCCACAGCCGGTGCAGCAGGTCGTAGTTCTCCACCGCCAGCGCGATGCCGTCGCGGATGTCCTTGCCGAACCACGGGTAGACCGGTCCGGTGTTGCCGCGGCCCAGCACCAGGTCCACCCGCCCGTCGGCCAGGTGCTGCAGCAGTGCGTAGTCCTCGGCGATCTTCACGGGGTCGTTGGTGGTGATGAGCGTGGTGGCGGTGGACAGGACGATGCGTTCGGTCAGGGCCGCGACGTGCCCGAGCAGGGTGGTGGGGGAGGAGGGCACGAAGGGCGGGTTGTGGTGCTCGCCGGTGGCGAACACGTCCAGGCCGACCTCTTCGACCTTGCGGGCGATGGCGACCTGGGCCTTGAGGCGCTCGTTCTCGCTGGGCAGGTGCCCGGTGGTGGGGTCGAGGGTGACGTCCCCGACCGAGAAGACCCCGAACTGCACGGTGTGCTCCGATCTCAGCCGGCGCGCGCCGGCTGCTGGTGGGTGGTGGCGGTCCGCCGGCCGCGCGTCGAGCGGCGGCGGCGCGGTGAGCGGAGGGCTCCACGGCGGAGACGGTGGCTCGGACCGGTCACCGGCCGAGCTCGACCTGCTCCGCGCACTGGTGGGCACGACGACCCACGTTAGGGAGGTGGCGCAGCGGGAGACAGGCCTTGTCAGGGACAGGGACGGTGCGCCGGGCACGGCCTAGGGTCGTCGCGACCGCTGGTGCGCGACGTTCGCCGTCGAGCGCCGGCGGCAGCACGGACAGCGGACGACCGACCCGCTCGCGAGCCGGTTCCCCGTCCACCGCGACCCACCGGCCACTGACCACTGACCACTGACCACTGACCACTGACACCAGGAGTTCCCGTGCCCGCTCCCACCGTCGTTCTCGTCCACGGCGCGTTCGCCGACGCCGCCAGCTGGGCCCCGGTGACCGCCGACCTGCTCGGTCGCGGTCTGGCCGTCCGCGTCCCGCCGGTCTACAACCGCAGCCTGTCCGCCGACGCCGCCTCCGTCCGCGCGGTCGCCGAGCAGGTCGGGGGCCCGGTGCTGCTGGCCGGGCACTCCTACGGCGGGGCCGTCATCACCGTCGCCGGCGCGGCCGAGAACGTCGTCGGCCTGGTGTACGTGGCCGGGTACGCCCTGGCCGAGGGGGAGAGCCTGGGGCAGTTGCAGGGCGGGTTCCCCGACTCCGACCTGGCCGCCAACCTCGTGTACACCCCGTACCCGGTCCCCGGGGGCGAGGACGGCACCGACGTGTCGGTCGCCGTGGACGCCTTCCCGGCCGTCTTCGCCGCGGGGGTCCCCGAGGAGCGGGCGCGGGTGCTGGCGGTGTCCCAGCGGCCGTTGTCGGCGTTCGCGTTCGGGGAGCCGGCGTCGGTGGCGGCGTGGCGCACGAAGCCGTCGTGGGGGATCGTCTCGGCGGCCGACCGCACCATCAACCCCGAGGTGGAGCGGTTCGGGTACACCCGCGCGGGCGTGCGGGAGATCGTCGAGGTCGACGCCCCGCACCTGGTGATGCAGACCCACCCGCGCGAGGTCGCCGACGTCATCGCGGCCGCGGCCGCCGAGCTCTCCTGACCGCTCACCCGCAGCGGGCTGAACGCGCGGGGTCCGGGCGGGTCCACCGTCGTCGAACCCCGGTGCCGGCGCCACCGCGGGAACCCCGCGGGCGGGGCGACCCTGACCCCAGCAGGGCCTGTTCCGTCGCTGACGGGCCACGGGGTGCGGGGTCTACCGTCGCCGCTGTGGACGATGGACCTGAGGGTGCCGCGGCGGCGGGTGAGCACCTGAGCCGGGTGCTGGAGTCGCTGCACGAGGTGCCGGCGCTCCTGCGCAACCGCCACCTGGACGTCCTGGCCTCCAACGAGCTGGCCCGCCGGGTGAGCGCGGCCTTCCAGCCCGGGGTGAACATGGCGCGCTTCATCTTCCTGAACCCCGAGGTCGCCGCCTCCACGGGCGATTGGGACCACGTCTGCCGGCAGTCGGCGAACTGCCTGCGCACGTCGCTGGAGACCCACCTGGAGGACGCGGGTTTCCGCGCGCTGGTCGGTGAGCTGGCCGCGCGCAGCGACGACTTCAGCCGCGCCTGGGCGCAGGAACCGGGGGACCGCGTCGACACCGGCAACTTCGACGTCGAGCACCCCGTGGTGGGTTCCCTGTCGATGGCCTACCAGCAGTTGCAGGGCCTGCACGGCCCCGGCGACCCGGTCCTGGTCGTCCTCCGGGCCAGGGACCGGGCGTCGCGCGATGCGCTGCGACGGCTGCGCGCGATGTGACGTCCGGGGACGAGGATCGACCGCGCCGCCGGGTCCCCGCGCGGACCCGCGGCGTTCGTGGTGGTGGTGGTGGTGGTGGTGGCGGCGGACCTGCTCGCGGGCGCGAGGCACGACCCCCGCGCACCTACAGCAGCTGCGGACTCCCGTGCACGCGCGCGGCGAGCACCTCCAGGGCCTCCTCGGCCACCGTGCCGGCGCGGGGCCGCAGGATGGTCATCACGCACCCGGGGTGCCCGGGCACGGCGAGGTTGTCGTAGTCCAGGTCGATCCGCCCGAACCCGTCGACGGTGGCGGAGAAGCTCCCCAGGAGGCTGGTCGTGGCGACCTCGTGCCTGGCCCACCACCGGCGGAAGTCCTCGTCCCGCACCGCGAGGGTGCCCACCACCTGCTGCAGCCGCGCGCTGTCGTGGTCGCCGACCAGGCGCAGGTTGGCGACCGCGCGCCGGGCGACCTGCTCCCAGCCCGGCGTCGTCAGCTTCACGTGCGGTGCGAACAGCTCCAGCAGGAGGTTGCGCCCCGGTTCGAGGGCGCTGCTCAGCGCCCTCGCCATCGGGTTGCTGCTCAGGACGTCCCTGACCGCGTTCGCGATGAACGTCGGGGCGTGGCCGAACCTGTCCACCAGGGAGGTGAGGCGCTCGTTCACGACGACCGTCTCGTCCGTGGCCGACGGGACCGCCAGGAACCCGGTCATCAGGCGGGAGAGGTACTCCCGTCCCGCCGGGTCCAGGCGCAGCGCCCGCGCCAGCGCCGCCACCACCTGGGTGGAGGGCTGGTGGTCCCGCCCCTGCTCCAGCCGGAGGTAGTACTCGAGGCTCACGCCGGCCAGTGCCGCGACCTCCTCGCGGCGCAGCCCCGGCACCCGGCGTCCCGGCTCGCGCGGCAGGCCGACGTCCTCCGGCTGCAGCGCGTCCCGCCGCGCCCGCAGGAACCGGCCCATGCCCTGCGCCCCGGGGCTCACCGTGCCGCCCCGGTGCACGCGACGGCGATCTCGTCCGGACCCACGACGACCACCCCTTCCCCCGCGCTCCCGCCGGAGCGTCCGATGACCTGCAGAGCACGGGCAGTCAACCCGCTCGTCGTCGCCGGCGCATCGCACATCCGTGCGAGGCGGCGGGGCCGATCGGGCCCTCGGCCGGTGCGGACGCCCGGCGTCGAGCGGGTGCGACGCTGGCAGACTGGGCCCGCCCGGCCGTCCGGGGCTCGTGCAGGTGGACTACGGAGGTCCGAGGGGTGGACAGGCTGCGCGGTCGCGAGCGGGAACTGCTGCACGCCTCGGCGGTGCTGTCCAGCACCCGCCGGTCGGGCCGCACCGGCCTGCTCACCGTCGAGGGGGTCGCCGGCATCGGCAAGAGCGCCCTGCTGCGGGCCGTGACGGACCTGGCCCGCGAGCAGGGTTTCACGGTGGGCAGCGGGGGAGGTGAGGAGTCCTCCCGCGTGCTGCCCCTGTCGGCGCTGCTGTCGGCGCTGCGCGCCGGCCCGGAACCGGTGTTGTCGCAGGCGGCCTTCGCCGAGCTGGGGAGGCTGTACGACCGCCAGCCCTGGCTCGTCGAGCGCTTGGCCGACGCCCTGGCCGTCGCGGCCTCCCGCGGACCGCTGCTGGTGGTGCTGGACGACGCGCAGTGGATCGACCAGCTGAGCGTCTTCGCCCTGCGCGTCCTCCTGGGCCGGCTCGCCCGGCAGCCGGTGTGCTGGGTGCTGGCCGGCCGGCCGGACCCCGACGGCCCCCTCGAACGGGTCAGGACGGCAGCCCGGCACGTGAACGCCGTCTTCCACCTCACCCTCGGCCCCCTCGACGAGGAGGCCGTCACCCTCCTGGCCCGCGACGAGCTCGGCGCCGACCCGGACCCCGCGCTGCACGCCCTGCTGGAGCGCGCCGCGGGGCACCCCCTGCTCGTCAGCTCGCTGCTGGCCGGGTGGCGCCCCGCCGCCGAGGGACCCGGCGAGCCCGAGCAGCCGGGGACGTCGGGGACGCCGGGGGCGTTGCCGCACCAGCTCGTCCTCGCGGTCCGGCGCCAGCTGGACAGCCTGCCGCAGGCCTCGGTGCGGCTGCTGCGCACCGGTGCGGTCCTCGGGCGCCGCTTCCGCCTCACCGACGTCGCCGCCGTGCTGGACGAGCCCGCGGCGCAGCTGATCGCCCCCCTGGAGGCCGCCGAGCGGGCCGGGTTGCTGGAGCACGACGGACCGGCGGTCGCCTTCCGCCACGACCTGGTGCGCGAGGCCGTCTACGAGGACCTGCCGGTCGCGGCGCGCGCCGCCGTGCACCGCGACGTGGTGAGCACGATGCTGCGGCAGGGACGTCCGGCCGCGCACCTGGTCCCCCACGTGCTGGGCGAGCTGTCACCCGCGGCGCCCGAGGACACCGCCCCCGCCGAGCGGCGCAGGGCGGCCGGCCTGCTGCGCGCCGCCGCCACCGAGCTCGTCCCCGCGACCCCGGCCGCCGCCGCGCAGCTGCTGGAGCACGCGCTGCGCCTGCTGCCCGCCGACAGCCCCGACCGGCTGGACGTCGGGCTGGAGGCGCTGGAGGCGGCCGGCGCCGGGCTGCAGGTGGAGGCCGCGGCCGACATCGGCCTGGCGCTGCTGGGGGAGGTGACCACCGCCCTCGACGCGGGACGCGTCTGGTGGCGGCTGGCCGGGCCGCTGCGCGCCCTGCACCGCGACGAGGAGCTGCGGGAGGGGGTGGCGCGGACGCTGGAGGGGCTGCCGGACGACCCCGTCGGCGCACCCGTCCACCTGCGCCTGCGCGCGGTGCGGGCACTGGCCTCCAGTCGCGACCGCGACCCCGCCGCCGCCACCTCCTCGGCGCGGTCCGTCCTCGCCGACGCCGAGCGGCTCGGCGACCGGGACGCCGTCGAGGCGGCCCTCCTGGCGCTCGCGGAGTCGGCCGCCCGGCAGGGCCGCCACCAGGGCGCCCTGCTCCCGGCCCGCGAGGCGCGGGTGCGCCACGGCGGCCCGGCCCGCTCGGCGGAGGTCGCCGCCCTCACCGGGCTGGAGCGCTACGAGGAGGCCCGCTCGCTGCTGGCCGAAGCCTCCGAGGTGCACCGCTCGGACGTGTGGCGGACCCTGCCCGAGCACGTCTGGCGGCGCTCGCTCCTGGAGCTGTTCGCCGGCCGGACCGACCTGGCGCGCGCGGAGGCCGAGCACCTGCTGCAGCTGGGGGAGGACTTCGAGGAGTTCGCGCTCTACCGGGCCGAGGCGCACTGCGTGCTGGCCCGGGTCGTCGGCACGCGGGGGGACGCCCTGGCCGGTCGCCGCCACGTGGAGGCCGCCCGCTCGGGGCTCGTCCCCGGCGACGTGCAGCAGCACCTCACCCTGCACGTGGTGGACGGGCGGCTGGCGGAGGGGGCCGGGAACGACACCGCCGCCGTGCTGGCGTTCACCCGGGCGCTGCGGTTGCGCCGTGAGCACGGCCTGCTGGGCGCCGGGCCCGACTACGACTCCGCGCCGCAGATCGTGCGCGTCGCCCTGCGCGCGGGGGCGCGGGAACTGGCCGAGGAGGCCGCGGCCGGTGCGGCCGGCTACGCCGAGCGCAACCCGGGCGTCCCCGGCATCCAGGGCATCGCCCTGCACGCCGGTGCCCTGCTCACCGGCGACGTGGACGGCCTGGCCGAGGCGGTGCGGGTCCTGGCCACGGGCCCGAGGGTGCCGGTGTACTCGGTGGCGGCCGGTGACCTCGCCGCCCTGCTCGCCGACGCCGAACGACGCCCGGAGGCCCTGAGGGCGTGGCGCCGGGCGAGCGACGCGCTCGCGTCCTGGGGGGCGAGCACGGTGATCGTCGACCCGCGTGCGCTGGCGCTGCAGGACGGCGCCCGCAGGCTCTCCCGGGAGGAGCCGCACCCGCTCGACGGCTGGGACGCCCTGACGGCGGCCGAGCGCCGCGTCGCCGACCACGTCGGGCGCGGGGGCACCAACCGCTCCGTCGCGGCGCAGCTGGGGGTCTCGCCGCACACCGTCAGCACCCACCTGCGGGCGGTCTTCGCCAAGCTGGGCATCAACTCCCGCGTCCAGCTCGCGCACGTCGTCGCCACGCGGTCCGACGACCCGTTCCCCCGCGGCGGCGCCGGCTCGCGGTAGCGGGTGGGCACCCCACCGCTCGCGCCGTCCCGTCGCGTCCCGTCGCGCCCCGCCGCTCCCCGCCGCCGCCCGCCTCAGGAGGCCCAGCGGGCCGTCAGGACGTCCGCCGGCTCGGGGCGTCCGCAGTGGAAGCCCTGGAGGTAGTGGCAGCCCGCCTGCGCGACCCGGCTGGCCTGCGCGGCGGTCTCCACCCCCTCGGCGATGACCTGCACGTCCAGGCTGGTGGCGACGGTGACGACCGCGTCCACCAGGGCGCGGCGGCGCGGGTCGCCCTCCAGGCCGGCGGTGAAGGCGCGGTCGATCTTGGCCATGCGCACGGGCAGCTCCACCAGGCGCGCGAGGGAGGAGTACCCGGTGCCGAAGTCGTCCACCGACAGCGGGTGCCCGCGGCGGTGCTGCTCCTGCAGGCCGGGCAGGACGTCGGGGTCGCTGAAGCTGTCCTCCACCAGTTCCAGGCCCAGCCGCTGCGGGGGCAGGTCGTGGGTGCGCAGCGCGTCGGCCAGGGTGGCGGTCAGGCCCGGGTCGGCGAGCTCGCGGGCGCTGAGGTTGACGTAGGCGCACTCCGGGCCGCCGGCCCGCGCGCCCGTCAGCTGGCGCTGCCAGCGGGCCATCTGCGCGCAGGTCTGGTCGACGACCCAGTGCCCGATCTCCACGATGAGGCCGGTGTCCACGGCGAGCTCGATGAACCGCGCGGCGGGCAGCAGCCCGTGCTGGGGGTGCTGCCAGCGCAGCAGCGCCTCGACGGCGTGCACGGTCCCCGCGGGGTCGGTGATGGGCTGGTAGTGCACCTGCAGCTGCTGGTGGGTCAGCGCCCGGGCGAGCTGGCGCTCCAGGTGCCGGCCGGGGCGCCGGGTGCGCTGGTCACCACCGTCGGAGGCGGTCCGCACGGCGAGGGGGTCCTCGTCGCGGTGGTGCCGCTTGGCGCGGTACATCGCGGCGTCGGCCGCCGCCAGCAGTTCCTCCGCCGTCACCTGCCCGTTCTCGCGGGGTCCGCCGTCGGCGGGGTCGAGGCCCGCGACGTCCGAGCTGACGGCGACCCCGATGCTGGCGCTGACCACCAGGTCCACCCCGGCGACGTGCAGGGGGCGGGCCAGGACCCGGCGCAGGCGGGTGGTGACCGCCCGCACGTGCCGCTCCAGCTCCCCGGCCTCCTCCGAGCCGTCCCCGCCCAGGGGGAGGTCCTCGCACAGCAGCACGAACTCGTCCCCGCCCAGGCGGGCCAGGGTGTCCTCCTGGCGCAGGGAGGCGTTCACGCGGGTCGCCACCGTCGCCAGCACGGTGTCGCCGGCGGCGTGGCCGAGGGTGTCGTTGACGGCCTTGAAGCGGTCCAGGTCGAGGAAGAAGACCGCCACGGCGCGCTGGTGGCGGCGCGCGGCGTACAGGGCGTGCTGGAGGCGGTCCAGCAGCAGCGTCCGGTTCGCCAGCCCCGTCAGGGCGTCGTGGGTGCTGGCGTGGGCGAGGTCCTGCTGGGCCTGGACGAGCTGCTGGCGGTCGGCGGCCAGCACCAGGTAGGACACCGCCATCCGCGCCAGCAACCGGGCCCAGTGCAGCTCCTCCAGCCGCCAGGTGCCGGGCCGGCGGCGGTAGAGGTCCAGCACGCCCCACACCCGGTCCCGGCTGATCAGCGGGATCGCCACGACCGACAGGAGGCCCTCCTCCAGGAGCCGGGTCACGTACTGCGGCCACGCCGTCTGCACCGGGTCGCGCACGTCGTCGACGACCACCTCGACCCCGAACAGCAGCGCGTCGTGGCAGGGCCCCTCCTGCATGAGCTGCTGCAGCTGCTCGACGGAGGTCACCGCGGCGTGGTCGGCGTGCACGAAGCGCAGCAGGGTGCCGTCGTTGACCATGACGCCGGCGCCGTCGACGTCGAGGTGCTCGGTGGCGATGTCCACCAGCTGCTTCAGCAGCTCCTCCGGGCCGGCCTGCCCGCTGGCGGCCACCGCCAGCTCGGCCAGGGCGGCGCTCATCGCCTCCGGCACCGTGTCGGCGCGACCGGTGCCCGGGTGGGGGGTTCGGGGATCCATCGGTCGACCACCGCTCTGGCAGAGGGGGAGCCGGGGTACGACCCTGCGGCGACGGTACGCCGCCCACCGGAGAGCGGCAACGGCGCGCACGCTCATCAGAGTTGAGCGGAACAAGCTCAACTCTGGCAGAGTTGTCACCGGTGTCGAAGCCGTCCACCCACGTCTGGAGGTAGTCCGTGGACCTCAAGCTCACCACCCGCGCCCAGGAAGCCCTGGCCGACGCCGTCGGCCGGGCCACGTCCGCGGGTCACCCCCAGGTCGAGCCCCTGCACGTCCTCGCCGCCCTGCTCGGCCAGGACAACGGCGTCGCCGGGCACCTGCTCGCCGCCCTCGGGGCCGACCAGGCCCTCGTGACCCGCCGCGTCGAGGGCGCCCTGGCGTCCCTGCCCAGCGCGTCCGGCAGCAACGTCAGCCAGCCGCAGCTGTCCCGCCCCGCCCTGCAGCTCATGCAGGCCGCCGGCGACGAGGCCCGCGCCCTCGACGACGCCTACGTCTCCACCGAGCACCTGCTGCTCGGCGCCGCCGCGTCCACCTCCGCCGCCGGGGAGGCCCTGCGCGCCGTCGGCGCCACCCGCGACGCCCTGCTGGACTCCCTGCCGTCCGTCCGCGGCGGCGCGAAGGTCACCTCGCCCGACCCCGAGGGGACCTACCGGTCCCTGGAGAAGTACGGCGTCGACCTCACCGAGCAGGCCCGCCAGGGCCGCCTCGACCCCGTCATCGGCCGCGACGCCGAGATCCGCCGCGTCGTGCAGGTCCTGTCCCGCCGCACCAAGAACAACCCCGTCCTCATCGGCGAACCCGGCGTCGGCAAGACCGCCGTCGTCGAGGGCCTCGCCCAGCGCATCGTCGCCGGCGACGTCCCCGAGTCGCTGCGCGGCAAGCGGCTCATCTCCCTCGACCTGGCCAGCATGGTCGCCGGGGCCAAGTACCGCGGCGAGTTCGAGGAACGCCTCAAGGCCGTCCTGAAGGAGATCCAGGACTCCGACGGGCAGGTCGTCACCTTCATCGACGAACTGCACACCGTCGTCGGCGCCGGGGCCGGCGAGGGCGCCATGGACGCCGGCAACATGCTCAAGCCCATGCTCGCCCGCGGCCAGCTCCGCCTCGTCGGCGCCACCACCCTCGACGAGTACCGCGAGCGCATCGAGAAGGACCCCGCCCTCGAACGCCGCTTCCAGCAGGTCTTCGTCGGCGAACCCTCCGTGCCCGACACCATCGGCATCCTGCGCGGGCTGCGCGAACGGTACGAGGCGCACCACAAGGTCGCCATCTCCGACGCCGCCCTCGTCGCCGCCGCCACCCTGTCCGACCGCTACATCACCGCCCGCCAGCTGCCCGACAAGGCCATCGACCTCATCGACGAGGCCGCGTCCCGGCTGCGCATGGAGATCGACTCCTCGCCCGTCGAGATCGACGAGCTCCGCCGCGCCGTCGACCGCCTCAAGATGGAGGAGCTCGCCCTCTCCAAGGAGGACGACGCCGCCAGCCGCGAACGCCTCGACGCCCTGCGCCAGAACCTCGCCGACCGGCAGGAGCAGCTGACCGCCCTCACCGCCCGCTGGGAGCAGGAGAAGGCCGGCCTCAACCGCGTCGGCGACCTCAAGCACCAGGTCGACGAACTGCGCTCGCAGGCCGAGCGCCTCCAGCGCGAGGGCGACCTCGGCGGCGCCAGCGAGATCCTCTACGGCCGCATCCCCGCCCTCGAACGCGAACTGGCCTCCGCGCAGGCCGCCGAGCAGGACGTGGCCGCGACCGCGCCCATGGTCGCCGACGAGGTCGGCCCCGACGACATCGCCGAGGTCATCGCCGGCTGGACCGGCATCCCCGCCGGCCGGCTGCTGGAGGGCGAGACCACGAAGCTGCTGCGCATGGAGGAGTTCCTCGGCGCCCGCCTCATCGGCCAGACCGCTGCCGTGCAGGCGGTCTCCGACGCCGTCCGGCGCTCGCGGGCCGGGGTCAACGACCCCGACCGGCCCACCGGTTCGTTCCTGTTCCTCGGCCCGACCGGGGTCGGCAAGACCGAACTGGCGAAGGCGCTGGCCGACTTCCTCTTCGACGACGAGCGCGCCATGGTCCGCATCGACATGAGCGAGTACTCCGAGAAGCACGCCGTCGCGCGCCTGGTCGGGGCGCCCCCCGGGTACGTCGGGTACGAGGAGGGCGGCCAGCTCACCGAGGCCGTCCGCCGCCGGCCCTACTCGGTGGTGCTGCTGGACGAGGTGGAGAAGGCCCACCCGGAGGTGTTCGACATCCTCCTGCAGGTCCTCGACGACGGCCGCCTCACCGACGGTCAGGGCCGCACGGTGGACTTCCGCAACGTCATCCTGGTGCTGACCTCGAACCTCGGGTCGCAGTTCCTGGTGGACCCCGAGCTGTCGCAGGCCACCAAGCACGACGCCGTCATGACCGCGGTCCGGGCGAACTTCAAGCCGGAGTTCCTCAACCGCCTCGACGACGTCGTCGTGTTCGACCCGCTGTCGACGCAGGAACTGTCCCGGATCGTGGAGATCCAGGTGCAGAGGATGGCCGACCGCCTCGCCGACCGCCGCCTCACGCTCGACGTCACCGACGCCGCGAAGGACTGGCTGGCGATCTCCGGCTACGACCCCGCCTACGGGGCCCGGCCGCTGCGCCGGCTCGTGCAGCGCGAGATCGGCGACCGGCTCGCCCGGGCGATCCTCGGCGGCGAGGTCCGCGACGGCGACACCGTCGAGGTGGACGTCGCCCGCGGCAGCTTCGACCTCGACGACCCCGCGTCGGCGGAACCGGCCGGGCTGGTGGTCCGGCGGGCCGAGACGGCCGTGTCGATCTGAGCCACCGGCGTGAGCCCCGCCCCCGGCCCGGGGGGCGGGGCTCACGCACGTCCGGGGCCCGGCCGGGGTGCCCCCGTCAAGGTCGCGTCAGCCGCGCGTCAGGACGCCGTCAGGGACGTTCCCGGCGCCCGCCGGGGTTCCTAGCGTTCCCACCATGCACAGCACCCCGGCCCCCGCCGCCGAACCCTCACCGTCCCGCGTGTTCGTCCCCGCCCACCGCGGACCCCGCGCCGTGGTCCTGCGGACGTTCCTCGACCCGCTGGGCGTCCGCACCGGGGTGGCGTTCTCGTCCCCCGCCCTCCTGCGCGCCGTCCTCGGGGAGGACCAGGCGCACGTGGAGCTCGGGGTGGGCGCGGTGCGGGCGCTGCTGCGCGCCGCGGGCACGCAGGACCTGCGGATCGACCCCCGCCTGGTCGCGGCGCCGCCGGCCGACCGCGGGCCCTCGGCCGCGACCCCGGCTCCGGTCCCGGCCGTGCCGCGGGCGCGGCTGCGCGTGGAGGGGTTCGCCGCGTGAGCCTCCTGCTGCCCGCCCCGGCGACCCCCGCGACCCGCCGCCTCGGGTCGCCGTGGCCCCGCACCGCCCGCGTCGTGGCCGGTGACGTCCGCGTCGCCGGGGTCGCGCTGGGCGAGGTCGCCGCCCGCTTCGGCACCCCCGTCCACGTGCTGGACGAGGAGGAGGTCCGGGCCCGGGCCCGCACCTACCGCGAGCACTTCGGCGCCGACGGCGTGTTCTACGCCGCCGGGGCGTTCACCTGCCGCGCCCTGGCCGGCTGGCTGGACCAGGAGGGACTGGGCATGGACGTGTGCTCGGCCGGGGAACTGCGCACCGCCCTCGACGCCGGTCTGCCGGCGCAGCGGATCCTCCTGCACGGCAACGCCAAGAGCCCCGCGGAACTGCAGGCGGCGATCACCGCCGGTGTCGGGCGCGTCGTGCTCGACAGCCCCGACGAGGTGGACCTGCTCGCCTCCCTGCTGCCCCCCGGCGCGCGCCAGCGGGTGCTGCTGCGCCTGGTGCCCGGCACCAGCGCGGGCGTGCACCCGAAGGTCCGCACCGCGACCGCGGACCAGCGGTTCGGCACCCCGGTCGCGGCCGTCGAGGAGTTCGCCGGGCGGGTCCTGGCGCACCCGGGCCTGGAACTGGCCGGCCTGCACTGCCACCTGGGTTCGCAGATCACCGACGTGGAGCCCTACCTGGACGCGGTGCTCGTCCTGGCCGGGGCCCTCGCCCGGGTGCGCAACCGGTACGGGCTGGTGCTGGGCGAACTCGACCTCGGCGGCGGCCACGGCACCGCCCACCGCCCGGGCGAACCCGAGCTCGACGTCGCCGACCTGGCCCGGCGCGTGCGCCGGGAACTGCGGGACGCCTGCGACGCAGCGGGTGTGCCCGTCCCGCAGCTGAGCGTCGAACCGGGCCGGGCGCTGGTCGGGCCGGCCGGGGTGGCCGTCCACCGGGTCGCGGTGGTCAAGCGCACGCCCCACCGCACGTTCGTCGTCGTGGACGGCGGGATGAGCGGCAACCCGCGCCCGGCCCCGCACGGCGCGCGGTACGCCCCCCGCCTCGTCGAGCGGACCGCGGCCCCCGCCCAGCAGACCGTGACGGTCGTGGGGCGCCACGGCGAGGCCGGTGACGTGCTGGCCGCCGACGTCCCGCTGCCCGTCGACACCCGGGTCGGTGACCTCCTGGCGTTCCCTGCCGCCGGGGCGTACCAGGTGTCGATGTCGTCGAACGGCACCGCGGTGCCCCGCCCGCCCGTGATCGCGGTGCGCGGCGGGCAGGCGCGGCTGCTGGTGCGCCGGGAGACGGTCGAGGACCTCGGCCGCCGCGACGTCGGCCGCTGAGGTGGCCCACCGCGTCCTGGCGGCCGGGGCGCACGCGCTGGTCGCGGTCGGCGGCCTCGCCCTCGCGGCGGGCGCGGCCCGGGTGGTCGGCGCCTCGCCCACCGCCTCGGTGCTGGTCCTCGCGGTGACCGCCCTCGTGGGTTCGGTCGGGGTCCCGGTGTGGGCGGCCGGTCTGGTCGCCGCCGCGACGTGGGCGGTGCACACCGGGTTCCTCGCCCGGCCCGCCGCCGCCGGGATCGGCCCGGAGCAGGTCGAGAACCTGCTCCTGTTCGCGGCCGCCGCCGGGTGGGGGTGGACCTGCGGCCGTCGCGCCCGGGTCAGCGGGCCCGTGCCGCCGCCGTCGCGGCCCCGGCCAGCACGACCAGCCCCCGCCGCACCACGTGCGCCCGCTCCCACCGCGCCCGCGCCTCCCGCCAGCCCGCCGCCTCCGCGCCGGGCCGCCAGGTCCGCAGCCGCTCGTTGATCGGCACGTGCACCCGCACGGTCAGGACGATCGCCCCGGCGACCGCCGCCACCGACGCCAGGCGCCACCCCGCCGACGCCGGCCGCGTCAGGGCGGCGACCGTGCCGGTCGTCATCGCGGCCACCGACAGGGCCGGGGCGAGGCGGCGCATCACGGCGTCGGCGCGCTGCTGGTGGCGCACGTAGTCGTCGAACCCCATCGCCCGGCGGCGCCGGCCGAACGGTTCGGGGACGATCGCCAGCGCGAGCGCGGCGGTGCAGACGTCGTGGGTGCGGGCGGCGACGGCGGGGAGGTCCACGCCCCGATCCTGGCGCACGGCCCGGGGAAACCGGTGGCTGCCCGGCCGCCGGTGCTGCGACGGTGGTCGGGTGCACGGATCGGGAGGGAACCGGTTGCGCTGGCCCGAACTGCCCGCGCCCGTCCACGACGCCGTCGCGGGGATCCTCGGGTCGCCCGTGGTGCGGGCGGTCTCGCAGTCCGGGGGGTTCTCCCCGGGGGCGGCCGACCGCGTCGTCGCCGCGGACGGGACGCGCGCCTTCGTCAAGGCCGTGAGCGCGGCGCAGAACGAGGAGTCGCCGCGGATGCAGGAGCGGGAGGCGCGGATCACCGCCGCGCTGCCCGCGGCCGTGCCCGCCCCGGGGTTCCGCGGGGCGCGGTGGGTGGGGGACTGGCACGTCCTGGTGCTGGAGGAGGTGCCCGGCCGGCAGCCGCGGCTGCCGTGGCGGGCCGACGACCTCGCGCCCGTGGTGGCGGCGCTGGAACGGCTCGCGGCGACCGCGACGCCGTGCCCCGTCCCGGACCTGCCCACGGCGCGGGAGGCCCTGACCGGTCAGCTGCCCGCCGACGCCCTGGACCTGCTGACCGGCGACACCCTGGTCCACCTCGACCTGCGCGCGGACAACGTGCTGCTGACCGCGGCCGGCGCCGTCCTCGTCGACTGGCCGCACGCCTGCGTCGGCCCGCCGTGGCTGGACCTGCTGGCGCTGCTGTTCGAGGTCGACCGGCTGGGTGGGCAGGACCTCGCCGAGGCGACCCTGCGGACCTCGCCGCTGACCCGCGACGTCGACCCGGGCGTGCTCACGACGGTCCTGTCGGGGTTCAGCGCGTTCTTCCTCGGCCGGGCCGCGCTGCCGCCCCCGCCGGGGCTGCCGACGCTGCGGGAGTTTCAGCGCGTGCAGGGCGAGGCGCTGACCGGCTGGGTCCGGCGGCGCGCGGCGGCCCGGGGCTGAGGGCGCCGGTCAGCGGCCGGCGGTGCGCGCGACGATCTCGGCCGCGATGTCCCGCAGCTTGCGGTTGGCGTGCTGGGACTGCGTGGCCAGGTGCGCGAACGCCTCGTCCGCGGTGCAGTGCAGGGTCGCCATGAGCACGCCCTTGGCCTGCTCGATGACGGCCCGCGACTGCATGGCGACCTGGAGGTTGGCGCTGAGGGCCATCGAGGAGGCGTACAGCGAGTGGTTGGCGACGGCCACGGCGGCGTACCCGGCGAAGACCTGCAGGATCTGCACCGCGTCCTCGTCGAGGGGGTCCTCGTCGAAGCGGTAGACGTTGATGCCGCCCAGGACGCGCTGGGGCATCGGCATGCCGACCGAGACGGCGCTGCGCACGCCCTGGCGGGCGGCGGTCGCGGCGAAGTCGGGGTAGATGTCCTCGGCGGCGGTGTCGTCGACGCGCACGACCTGCCCGCTCTGCGCGGCGTCGACGCACGGGCCGAACCCGCCCTCGTACTGCCGTTCGTCGAGGGTGGCGGCGAGCTTGCCGGTGAAGGCGGCGCTGTGGGCCTTCTCGCCCTCCAGCAGGGTCACCGACACCTCCTCGGCGCCGGGCACGCAGGCCAGCGTGAGCTCGGCGACCCGGGCCAGCACCTGCTGGAGCGGGGTCTCGCCCACCACCAGCCGGCCCAGCTCGGCGAACGCCTCCTGCGGTTCCACCGTCTCGCGCGCGGGGGTGGGGTCGGGGTCCTGCGGCACGTGGTCTCCTCGCGGTGGTGGCCGGGCTCGGTGTCCGACCACCCGGCGACGGTTCCCGCTCCCGCGGTCGCGGGGACGGAACCTGCGGGAGCTGTGGGGACAACCCGGTCCGGGGCACCCCCCGGCCGGTCACCGGCGGGGTGCGACGGGGCGCAGTGGGACCACCGTAACCCGGCGCCGGTGCCCCCGCCCGCCACCGCGGGAGCGCGGCCGTCACCGGCGGCCGCGCCCAGCGGCGAGAATGGTCCGGTGAGCACCGAGACGGAGACCCCCGCAGCGACGACCGAGCAGGTCCTGGCCGAAGCCGCCCGCCGCCGCACCATCGCCGTCATCTCCCACCCCGACGCGGGCAAGTCGACGCTCACCGAGGCCCTCGCCCTGCACGCCCGGGCGCTGCGCGAGGCCGGGCACGTCCACGGCAAGGCGGGCCGCGCCGGGGTCGTCACCGACTGG
Organism: Kineococcus rugosus; assembly: GCF_050871975.1. NCBI lineage: Bacteria > Bacillati > Actinomycetota > Actinomycetes > Kineosporiales > Kineosporiaceae > Kineococcus > Kineococcus rugosus. Next base: position 26,114 of record NZ_JBJLSJ010000037.1, read on the forward strand.
CAGGACATGGAGAAGCAGCGCGGCATCTCCATCAGCTCCGCCGTCCTGCAGCTGGACCACCGCGGCACGGTCGTCAACGTCGTCGACACCCCCGGTCACGCCGACTTCTCCGAGGACACCTACCGCGCCCTCACCGCCGTCGACGCCGTGATCATGCTGGTGGACGCGGCCCGCGGCATGGAGCAGCAGACCCGCAAGCTGTTCGGCGTCTGCAAGCAGCGCGGGCTGCCCGTCATCACCGTGATCAACAAGTGGGACCGGCCCGGGCAGGAGGCCCTGGCGCTGCTCGACGAGGTCGAGACCGTCACCGGCCTGCGACCCACCCCCGTCACCTGGCCGGTGGGGATCGCCGGGGACTTCCGCGGGCTGCTGGACCGCTCGACCGGCGCCTACACGAAGTACACGAAGGCCCCCGGCGGCGCGACCCTCGCCGTCGAGCAGCACTTCGACGCCGCCGGCGCCGCCGAGGTCGAGGGCGAGCCCTGGCGGGCCGCCGTCGACGAGCACGAGCTGCTGGAGGCCACCGGCGCCGACCACGACGAGGCGTCGTTCCTGGCGTTCGAGACCACGCCGGTGTTCTTCACCGCGGCCGTCGCGAACACCGGCGTCGGGCAGGTCCTCGACGCCATCGTCGACATCGCCCCCTCCCCGCGCGACCAGCCCGACGTCACCGGCCGGGTCCAGCCCGTCTCGGGACGGTTCAGCGCGCAGGTGTTCAAGACCCAGACGGGCATGAACCCCGCCCACCGCGACCGGCTCGCCTTCGCCCGCATCCACTCCGGGGTCTTCCACCGCGGCATGACGGTGCGCGACGACCGCAGCGGCCGGCCGATGGTCCTCAAGCACGTCCAGACCGTGTTCGGGTCCGACCGCTCCACCGTCGACGTCGCCTGGCCCGGGGACGTCATCGGCCTCGTCAACGCCCGCCACGTCAACGTGGGGGACACGCTGTCGGAGAACGGCCGCCTCGCGTACCCGCCGCTGCCGGTGTTCGCCCCCGAGCACTTCCGCACCGTGCGCCCCAAGGACCTCGGCGCGGGCAAGCAGTTCCGGCAGGGCCTGCGCGAACTCGACGCCGAGGGCGTCGTCCGGGTCCTGACGTCGGACTCGCGCGGCGACGGCGAACCCGTCCTGAGCGCCGTCGGGGCGCTGCAGTTCGACGTCGTGCAGTACCGGATGACGCACGAGTTCCGCTCGCCCGTCCTGTTCACCGAACTGCCCTTCACCACGGCCCGCATCATCGACCGCGAGGACGCCCCGCTGCTGCGCGCGCACCGCGGGACCGAGGTCGTCGAGCACGCCGACGGGCGGGTGTTCGCCCTGTTCACCGACGAGTGGCGCGTCCGCAGCTTCGAGCGCGACAACCCCGGCGTGCGGCTCGAGCAGCTGGTCGCCACCAGCGAGTGAGGCGCCCGGTCAGGCGGTGAGCAGGTCGGCGACCTCGGCCCAGGACCTCACCACGGTGAACGCGCCGGCCTCGCGCAGCGCGGCCTCCCGGGCGTCCCGCTCACCGGCGGGGACGAACTGGACCGTCCCGATCGTGGGGAACCCGGCGGCCACCGCGGACAGCGCCCCGTTGATCGAGTCCTCCACGGCGACGGCCTCGTCCGGGCTCACCCCGAGCTCGGACCCGGCGAGGGCGTAGACCGCCGGGTCGGGTTTCGAGGTCGGCACCGGCAGGGAGTCCTCCGCGCTGAACCGCCGCGCGGGGTCGAACAGCGCCGCCAGCCCGGTGACCTCCAGGCACGCGTCCAGCCGGGACGAGGCGCTGGAGGTCACCGCGGCCAGACCGAACCGCCCGGCCAGCGCCCGCAGGGGCTCGCGCACCGCCGGGTCCGGGCCCAGCACGGCGCGCAGGTGCGCGGTGACGACGTCCTTCTCCTGCGCCACCCAGTCGTCCAGCTCCGCGGCGGCCAGGTCGCGCCCGTACCCGCGGGCCAGTTCCTGCGCCGCGGCCCGGAAGTTCTTCCCGTTCGTCATGGCCTGCAGCTCACCGGGGCTGAACTCCCGCTCGGCGCCCAGCTCGGCGAGGAACCGGTTCGTCACGCCCGCCGAGGCGGCGTAGGCCGGTTCCTCCGACGGGAACAGGGTGCCGTCGGCGTCGGCGAGGACGGTCGTGACCGTCCCCCGCAGGGCGTCCGCGCTCACCGGCCCGCCTTGGTCGCGAGGTCCAGGTACAGCCCGATGACCTCCCGCGGCCCCTGCTCCTCCAGCGCCCGCAACGCCACCTCGACGCCGGAGGCGAACCCCGGGTCGTCGCGCAGGTCGCCGAACACGGTCTTCTCGCTCATCAGGGGCTCCGGTTCCTCCTGCCCCTGCCGGGCCAGCTCCACGAGCCGGTCGGCCAGGGGGCCGTCGACCGGGACGTCGTTCCCGGCGTAGTCGTACCCTCGCAGGAACCTCATCCACCCCGCCACCGCGAGCAGCAGCAGCTGGTGCGGGCGGCCGGCGGCGACGGCCGCCTCCACGGACGGGAAGACGTAGTTCGGCATCTTGCTCGACCCGCGCCGCCCCAGCCGGGTCAGCTGGTCGCCCATCTCCGGGTTCGAGAAGCGCCGCACCAGGGTCTGCTGGTACTCGGCCAGGTCGATGCCCGGCACCGGCGGCAGCAGCGGGACGATCTCGTCGGCCAGGAGGTGCTCGAAGTACGCGCGGAACACCCAGTCGGCCAGCACCTCGTCGATCGTGGAGTACCCGGCGAGGATCCCCAGGTAGGCCAGGGCGCAGTGGCCGGCGTTGAGCATCCGCGTCTTCATCGCCTCGTAGGGGGCGACGTCGTCGACGAACTGCACCCCGACCCGCTCCAGCGGCGGCCGGCCGCAGGCGAAGGAGTCCTCGACGATCCACTGCCGGAACGGTTCGGTGACCACCGGCCACCGGTCGTCCACGCCGGTGCGCGCCACGACGACCTCGCGCTCCCCGGGGGTCGTCGTGGGGGTGATGCGGTCGACCATGCTGCTGGGGAAGGCGCCCTCGGCCTCGATCCACCCGGCCAGCCCCTCGTCGCGCGAGCGGGCGAACGACACGACGGCGGTGCGGGCGGCCGTCCCGTTGTCCGGCATGTTGTCGCAGGACAGCACGGTGAACGGCGGCAGCCCGGCGCGGCGCCGGCGGTCCAGGGCCTCGACGAGGAACCCGAACACCGTCCGCGGGGCCGCCGGGTCGGCCAGGTCGGCGCGCAGGTCGTCGTCGTCGGCGTCGAACTCCCCGGTGTGGGGGTCGATGCGGTAGCCGGTGCCCGTGATGGTCAGCGTCACCACGCGGGTCGTCTCGGCCGCCAGCGCGTCCAGGACCGCTCCGGGGTCGTCGGGGGCGAACAGGTACCGGTTCAGCACGCCCACCACCCGGGCCCGCTCCTGCTCACCGCCGCGTTCGACGACGAGGAACAGGCCGTCCTGGTCGGCCAGGACCTGCCCCATCCCGGGGCTGCGCAGGCCGACGCCGACCAGTCCCCAGCCGGTCTCCCCGGTGCGGGCCAGGTCGTCCAGGTACACGGCCTGGTGCGCGCGGTGGAAACCCCCGACGCCGATGTGGACCACGGCCGGTCGCAGCGCCGTCCGGTCGTACCCGGGGGCCTCCACCCCGGCGGGCAGGTCGCCGAGCGTGCTGTCGCGCAACGGGACGGGGGTCCCCCTCACCTCGTGCACCGCGCTCACCGGGCCCACCGCGCCCGCAGCGCCAGCAGGGCCTCCCCGGGGCGGGGGAGCCGCTCGCTGACCGTCGTGAACAGGTCCCGGCGCACCAGGTGGCTCACGTGCTCGCCGTGCACCCGCCCGGGCCCGGGCGTGGGGGTGTCCAGGACGTCCGTCCCGGTGTCGGGCCGGTCGCTGGTCTGCATCCTGCGGCCCAGCACGCTCAGCACCACGTCGGTCAGCCCCGGGTTCAGCTTCTCCCCGAGCAGGAAACCCAGCGACGCGCCGCCGACGACGGCCTGCCGGCGCGGGTGCGTCGCCATCCGCGCGACGACGTCGGCGACCAGTTCGGGGGCGTACACCGGCGGCGGCGGTTTCGTCAGGTGGTCGGTGTGGTTGCGCGAGTGCTCCCAGAACGGGGTGCCGATGCCCGCGGGCAGGATCGTGCTGACCCTCGTGCGCGCGCCGTCGCGGGCCAGTTCCATCCGCAGCGCGTCGTAGAACGAGCGGACGGCGAACTTCGACGCCGTGTACGGGGCGTGCAGCGGCAGGGACCGCACCCCCTCCACGGAGGCCATGCCGACCAGGACGCCCCCGCCGGAACGTTCCAGCGCCGGGACCGCGACCTGCGCGGCCGCGACGTGCCCGAGGTAGTTCACCTCGCTGACCCGGCGGAACTCCTCCAGCGGGATCTGCGCGATCGTCCCGTAGACGCTGACCCCGGCCATCGTGACCCAGGTGTCGATGCGGCCGTGGACGACCTCGGCCTCGGCGGCCAGCGCCTGCAGGTCCTCGGGCCGGGTGATGTCGGTGCGCACGGCGCTCGCGCGGCCACCGGCGGCGGTGATCTCCTCCACGAGGGCGTTCAGCGCGTCGGTGCCCCGGGAGGCGCACACGACGGTCGACCCGGCGCGGGCGAACCTCAGCGCCGTCGCACGGCCGATGCCGCTGGAGGCGCCGAGGACGACGACGACCTGCTCGGTCAGGGGTCTGGTCACGAGAACTCCACGGGGGTGGTGGTGGGCGAGGGGGAGGGGGGCAGCAGGTCGAGGGCCTGCTGGAGCTCGGTGGTCAGGCGGTGCTCGTCGGCGAGGGGACCCAGGACGTGGTGCTGCCGCCGCAGGAGGTCCACGGCGTCACCCGGTCCGTCGGACGTCACCCGGAGCCAGTCCGCCAGGGCCTGCACCAGCCACCGCCGCGGCCCGTCGTGGTCCACGGCCTGGCGCAGGGACGGCAGGACGTCGGTGCAGAACCGGGACCGTCCCGGGGCGGGCAGTTCCCGCCCCGGGTCCCGGGCCAGGTCGGCGACCACGTTCCGGCGGTACCCGGCGAGCTCGTCCTCGGCGAACCCGAGGAGCTGCTGCCCGGCCTCGGCCAGGAAACCCTCGAGGAGGGCGCGGGCACCCGGACGGGCCAGCGCCGCACCGGCCGTCCGGTCACCGCGGAGGGCGCCCTGGACCGCCAGCACGTCGAACGCCGCGTCGTGCAGGCGGCCGCGCAGGAGCTCGTGCGGCACGGTGCTGGGCACCAGCTGGACGCCGACGTCGTCCAGGGGTGGCCGGCCGTCGCTGAAGTCGTCCTCGACGATCCAGCGCGGGCACCCGGCTCCCCCGGGCAGGAGGGGTTCGCAGACGCTGCTCGGGAAGCTCCCGCGCGCCTCGACCCAGGCGGCCAGCCCGCCGTCGACGTCCCGCGCGAGACGCAGCACCGCCTCCCGCAACCGGGAGCCGTTGCGGGGACCGGCGGCGCAGCTGAGGGCCGTGAACGGCGGCTCACCCGCCGCGCGCCGGCGGGCCAGGGCCCCGACGAGGTACCCCACGGCGGTCCGCGCCAGCGGGTCGTCCACCTCCACGTCGACCTCCACGTCCACCAGCACCAGCCGGGTCGCGGGGTCGGCCAGCACCGCCAGCTGGTCCTCGCACCCACCCGTCAGGCAGACGTGGTCGGCCAGCACCACGACCTCCCGCGGGGGGTCGGTCAGCACCTCGCGCCGGCGCACGGCGTCGAGGTCGAGCTCGACGTCGGGGGGGAGCAGCTCGATCCGGACCAGGCCCCAGTCGGTGCTGACGCCCCGCCGGAGGAGCTCGTCGACGTACACGGCGTGGTAGGCCCGCCGCAGGCCGTGCGCGCCGAGGTGCACGACGGCGGGGGTCAGGAGGGCGGGGTCGAGCGGGACGTCCCGCGGGACGGGGTGGGTCGATGGTGCGCGGGTGGTCATGACGGACCTCACGGACAGGTGGGGGCCTGGCCGCTGCTCGACCGGAACACCTCGGGGGGAGCGGCCGCAGCTTGGACCGTCGAGTGCGGCGGACCGCCGCACCGGGGCCGGCCGCGTCTCGGGCCGACCCCCCGACTCCACCACCGCCCGCGGGGGTCGGCAACTCGGTGCGGGCGGTCGCCGGTCCGGTCAGCCCGTGAACCGTCCCGGCGTCGTCCCCAGCACCCGCCGGAAGTGCCGGTTCAGGTGCGGCTGGTCGTGGAAACCCGCCAGCACCGCGGCCTCGGCGGGGCGGTGCCCGGCCAGCAGCAGCCGCCGGGCGAGGTCGACGCGGCGGCCGGTGAGGTAGGCGTGCGGGGGCATCCCGACCTCGCGGGTGAAGGTCCGGACCAGGTGGGCGGTGGAGGCGGACAGCAGGCGCGACGCCTCGGCCAGGGCGACGCCGTCGACGACGTGCTCGTCGAGCAGCGCCCGCAGCCGCCGCGCCAGCGGGACGTCGCGGACGGGGCGGCGGGGGGCGGCGCGCAGGTGGTCGCCCACGACGTCGAGCAGCACCGCGGCGCGGGACTCCACGTCGAGCGGGTCCAGGGCCCCGGCCCCGCCCGACAGCCGCCGGTGCAGGTCCCGGACGGCGCCGGCCAGCCGGGCGTCGGGCAGCTCGGGGGTGTCGACGGCGCGGCCGGCGGACCCCGCCGGCAGGGCGTCGGGTTCGAGGTAGAGGACCCGCTTGCGGAAACCCGCCGGGGTCGCGGCGCGGCCGTCGTGCGGGACGTGCGGGGGCAGCAGCGTGACGAGGGGACCGGTGTCGTGCGGGCGCCGGTCCAGGTCGTAGTGGACGGCGCCGTCCTCCACGAGCAGCAGCGTCCACGTGTCGTGCGTGTGCAGCGGGTAGGCGTGCTCGACGAAGCGGGCGTGCAGGACCTCGGCGATCCCGGGCACGCCGGGGCGGCGGCTGCGGACCTGCTCGCTCACCTCACGAACGTACAAGACGCCCCGGGGCGCGGCGGGCACCGTGGGCCGGGTGAGCGACGCCCGACCCGACACCAAGACCGCCGTCCTCGTCCGCGACGACCTGGCCCCCTGGCAGCGCCTGAACGTGACGGCGTTCCTGCTCAGCGGGATCACCGCGGCCCACCCCGGCCTCGTGGGGCAGCCGTACGCCGACGGCGACGGCACCGCGTACCTGCCGCTGCTGGGGCAGCCCGTCATGGTCTTCGAGGGGGACGCCGCGACCCTGCGCGCGGCGCGCTCGCGGGCCGTGGGGCGGGGGCTGGCGACGGCCCTGTTCACGGCGCAGATGTTCACGACGGGCGACGACGCGGCGAACCGGGCGGTGGTGGCGGCCGTGGCCGGCGACGACCTCGACGTCGTCGGGATCGGCGTGCACGGCCCGCGGAACCCCGTCGACAAGGTCCTCAAGGGGGCCCACGCGCACCCCTGAGGGTCGGGTACGTTCGGCCGGTGACCTCGAGCAGCGCCTTCGACGGTCCCCCGGGATCGGTGGACGTCCAGCTCGCCCCGGACCACGTGCTCGTCCGGCTCGCCGGGGAGGTCGACGCCTGCCTCGGCCCCGACCTCGTGCGCTGCGTCGACGAGGCGCTCGCGGTGCGGCTGCCGGTGGTCGTGGAGGCCGCGCGGATCACCTTCATGGACTCCACGGGGCTGGGTTTCCTGGCCCGGCTGGCCTCGCGCAGCGGGGAGCGGCGGATCACGGTGACCGACCCGCCGGAGGTCGTGCGGCACCTGGTGCACCGGGCCCGGCTGGAGCAGATCATCGACTTCCGCCCCGGCGTGCCGCGGGGTCCGGGCGCGTGAACCGGCTGGACGTCCTGGACTGGCGGCGGCGGGTCGCGGCGCTGTACGCGCGGGTGCGGGAGCTGGACCCGGAGGCCGGGCACGCGGCGTGGGTCGCGGGCCGCGGGGAGCTGTTCGCCACGCACCCGGCGGGGCCGCTGCTGCCCGCCGACCGCGAGCGCTTCGCGGGGTTGCCGGTCGCCGCGTACGACCCGGCCCTGCGGTTCGAGGTGCCCGTCGAGCCGGCCGCGCCGCTGCGCCGGGAGGCGGTCACCGGCACCGACGGGACGGTGGCGTTCGAGCGGATCGGCACGGTGGCGCTGCCGGGGGTGGGCACCCTGGACGTGTGGTGGCTGGACCAGTACGGCGGCGGGTTGTTCCTGCCCCTGAAGGACCCCGGCCCGGGGTACGGCGGGGGCCGGTACGTGCTGGACACCGTGAAGGGCGCCGACCTGGGCAGCACCGCGCGGGGGCTGGTCGTGGACCTGAACTTCGCCTACCCGCCGAGCTGCGCGTACGACCCGGCGTGGGCGTGCCCGCTGCCGCCGCCGGGCAACGTCGTGGACGTCGCCGTGCACGCCGGGGAGCTCGCGGGGCCGTGGGCGGCCCCGTGAGGGCCGGTCAGTCGCGCGGCGGGCCCTGGGCGGGGACCGGTTCGCGCAGGTCGACGGTGCGGGGGGCGCGCCCGCGCCGCCACGCCCCGAGGAGCTGCTCGGTGGCCTCGTCGTCCCCGGCGCAGCGGAACATCCCGAGGGTGTAGATCCGCGCCGCCTCCTCGGCCTGCCGGTGCCAGGAGAACTCCTCGCCCAGGTGCAGGTACACGTCGACGTCGGCGCCGTGGCTGTCGACGATCTCGTCGGCCAGGACGACGGCCTCGCGCAGGTGGCCGCACACCAGCAGCGCGGAGACCACGTAGCAGCGGGTGTCGGGGGCGACGTGGTCGCCGGTGGCCAGGGCCTCGCGCGCCAGCCGCAGCGCCCGCCGCGCGTCCCCGGCGAACGCCGCGTGCTCGCTGGCCGCGACGAACAGCCGGCCGCGCGACACCGAGTCCCCCGGTACCGCCCGCCGCGCCCAGGAGTGCAGGAGGTCGGCGACGGCCCGTTGACCCCGGGCGTCGTTGGCCGCGCTCAGTTCGACCCGTTCCAGGTCGTCGCAGCTCACAGGTGCTCGCACCGTTCGGAATCTAGTGAGCGCGGACCCGTTCGTCGCCCCCGCGGAGCCCGTTCGGGCACGGTTCACGCGTTCGGCGCAAGCTCCACGACCACGGGGGCGTGGTCGGAGGCGCCCTTGCCCTTGCGCTCGGCCCGGTCGATCGTCGCGCCGGTCACCCGTGCGGCCAGGGCGGGGGAGCCGAGCACGAAGTCGATCCGCATCCCCTGCCGCTTGGGGAAGCGCAGCTGCGTGTAGTCCCAGTACGTGTAGGTGCCCGGGCCCGGCGCGTGCGGGCGCACCGTGTCGGTGTACCCGGCCTCGACGAGGGCCCGGAACGCGGCCCGCTCCGGTTCGGACACGTGGGTGGACCCGGCGAAGACGTCGACGTCCCACACGTCCTCGTCCTGCGGGGCGATGTTGAAGTCGCCCACGAGCGCGACCTGGGCCGCCGGGTCCTCCGCCAGCCACCGCGCCCCCGCGTCCCGCAGGGACTGCAGCCACAGCAGCTTGTAGGCGTAGTGCGGGTCGTCGAGGCCGCGGCCGTTGGGCACGTACAGGCTCCAGACCCGCACCCCGCCGCACACGGCCCCGATGGCCCGGGCCTCGACGACGGCGGGGTCCCCGAAGTGCGGGACGTCGGGGGCGAAGGCCGTGCTGACGTCCTCCAGGCCCACCCGGGAGACCAGCGCGACGCCGTTCCACTGCGACAGGCCGTGGTGGGCGACCTGGTAGCCGAGGTCGGTGAAGGCCTGCTCGGGGAACTGCTCGTCCTTGCACTTGGTCTCCTGCAGCGCGACGACGTCGACGTCGCTGCGCTCGATCCAGGCGAGGACGCGGTCGAGGCGGGCGCGGATGGAGTTGACGTTCCAGGTGGCGAGGCGCACCCGCGGGACGTTACCCGGCCGCGCCCGGCCCGCCTCCCGGCACGGGGCCCCGGCCGAGGGTCGACTCCCGCTCGACGACGGTGAACGGCACGGTCACGTCCTGCGGGGTGGCCGAGGGGTCCTGGATCCGGCGCTGGAGGAGCCGGACGGCCTCCTGGACGAGGGCGTCGTGGTCGGGGGCCACCGAGGACAGCGACGGGATGTGGAACCGGGCGTCCTCGACGTCGTCGAAGCCGATGACCAGGACGTCCTCGGGGACGCGCACCCCGCCGTCGGCCAGGCCGCGGACGACCCCGAAGGCGAGGGTGTCGGTGACGCAGAAGACGCCGTCGGGCAGCTCGGGGCGGGCCAGGAGGTCCTGCGCGCACTGCCAGCCCGCGGCCTGGGTGACCCCGGCGTAGGAGGAGCTGACCTCGGCGCCGGCGGCGCGGGCGACGCGCAGGAAGCCCTCGGTGCGCAGCGAGAAGGCGGCGCCTTCGGGCAGGTGGACCGCGCCCACGTCCTCCAGGCGGGGGAACCCGACGACGGCCAGGCGCCGGCGGCCGTGGTCGAGCAGGACGCGGGTGGCGGCCTCGGCGCCGTCGACGTTGGGCATGCTGACGTGGTCGACGGTGCGGTGCAGCTCCTGCTCGCCGAGGACGACGACGGGGACCTCGCGGCTGAAGGCGTCGATCTCGCGCTCGGTGAGGCCGAGGGCGGCGATGACGAGCCCGTCGTAGGCGTTGAGGCGGGAGTCGCGGAACGCCGCGATCTCGCCCTCGCGGCTGGCGTGGGTCTCCTCCACGACGGTGGCCAGCCCGGCCTGGGAGAACGCCCGGACGAGGCGGTGGCTGAGCTGGCTGTAGTAGTGGCTGTCCAGGGTGGGGACGGCGATCCCGACGACGCCGGTGCGGCCCTGGCGGAGGCTGCGGGCGGCGACGTTGACCTGGTACCCGAGCCGTTCCACGGTCTCCATGACGAGCCGCCGGGTGGGTTCGCTGACGGGCCGGCGCCCGGTGAGGGCGTTGGAGACGGTCATGGCCGAGACCCCGGCCTCGGCCGCCACGTCGCGCATCGTGACCACGCTCGACCCCTCTCCCCGACGCGGTGGGCGGTGGCGGTCCCGCCCCGCCGTCGAAACTACCGCCCGGCGATCCCCCTTGACACCGGTGGTCGGCACTCGCACTATATCGATACACGCAGGGTCGCGGTTCGCCGACGAGGGCGGACGGGACGGCCCGCGCCACGACTCCGAAGACTCCGAAGACTCCGAAGACTCCGACGAGACGGCGGGACCGTTCCCGCCCACCGACACTGCGAGGCCCGTGTGATCACCGACGACCACCGAGTGGACGACTCCCTGCCGCTCGCCCGGACCGACTCCGACGCCCCGCCCGCCACCGCGGCCCGCGTGCGCGCCGTGCTCGACGTGGACCTCCCCGGCCCGCGCATCAACCGCCACCTCTACGGGCACTTCGCCGAGCACCTCGGCCGCTGCATCTACGGCGGTTTTTGGGTGGGGGAGGACTCCGACGTCCCGAACGAGGGCGGCCTGCGCCTCGACGTCGTCGAGGCGCTGCGCGCCCTCGACATCCCCAACCTGCGCTGGCCCGGCGGCTGCTTCGCCGACACCTACCACTGGCGCGACGGCGTCGGCCCCCGCGAGGACCGCCCCGCGATGGTGAACTCGCACTGGGGCGACGTCGTGGAGGACAACTCCTTCGGGACCCACGAGTTCATGGCCCTGTGCGAGCTCCTCGGCGCCGACCCCTACGTCTCGGCCAACGTCGGCAGCGGCACCGTCCGCGAGGCCGCCGAGTGGATCGAGTACCTCACCCGCGCCGACGACTCCCCGATGGCCCGGCTGCGCCGCTCCCACGGGCGCGACGAACCGTGGAAGGTGCCGTTCTGGGGCCTGGGGAACGAACCCTGGGGCTGCGGCGGCGGCATGGGCGCGGGCGCCTACGCCGAACTCGCCCGGCAGTACGGCACCTACAGCCTCGACCACGGCGACAACCGGCTGTACCGGATCGCCGCCGGGGCCGCCGACGCCGACTACCGCTGGACCGAGGTCCTCATGCAGAACCTCGGCCGCTACCTCGGCGACGGCGAGGTGACCGGGCACGGGAAGAACACCTACCAGGCGATCTCCTTCCACCACTACACGATCGTCGGCCCCACGTGGGACGCGAAGGGTTCCGCGACGCGGTTCGACGACGACGAGTACTACCGCACGATGGTGAAGGCCGCCGGGATCGAGCGGATCATCGCCGGGCACGCCAACGTCATGGACGCCTACGACCCCGACCGCCGCGTCGGCCTCGTGCTCGACGAGTGGGGGACCTGGTTCGACGTCGAACCCGGGACGAACCCCGGGTTCCTGTTCCAGCAGAACACCATGCGCGACGCCCTGGTCGCCGGGGTCCACTTCGACGCCTTCCACCGCCACGCCGACCGGCTCGTCATGGCGAACATCGCCCAGACCGTCAACGTCCTGCAGTCGGTGCTGCTGACCGACGGCGACACCCTCGTCCTGACGCCCACGTACCACGTGTTCGAGATGAACAAGCGCCACCACGACGCGGCGTCGCTGCCGCTGACCGTCCGGGGGCAGACCCCCGTCCACGACGTCGACGGCACCGCCCTGCCGACGTTCTCCGGGTCGGCCAGCACCAAGGACGGCCGCGTCCTGCTCTCCCTGACGAACCTGCACGCCACCGAGGAACTGACCGTCGAGGTCGACGTGCGCGGTTCCGCGGTCGGGGCGCCCGTCGGCCGGCTGCTGAACGCCGACACGATCTCCGCCCACAACACCGCCACCGAGACCCCCGTCGCGGTCCGCGACCTCGAGGGCCTCTCCGTCGAGGACGGCGTGCTGCGGGTGACGCTGCCCGCGCACAGCTTCGCCACCGTCAGCTTCGACGCCGGTGCCTGAGCCGCGCCACCCCTCGACCACCCCACCCACCACTCGACGAGGAGTCCGTCCCGTGAACACGCCGTCCCGCACCTCCCTGTCCCTGGCCCTGTCCCGCCGCCGCGCCCTCGCCCTCGGCGGCCTCGCCGGCGGGTTCGCCCTCACCGCCTCGGCCTGCTCGTCGGGTTCGGCCGGCTCCACCGACCCGAACACCTTCGACTTCTGGTCCTTCACCGGCATCAACCAGAAGGCCGACGTCGAGGCGTACAAGAAGCTCGCCCCCGACGTCACCGTCAAGCTCACCGAGGTCGGCAACGCCCAGGAGACCGCGCAGGGCCTCACCACCGCCCTGGCCGGCGGCAAGGTGCCCGACCTGGTGCTCATCCAGGCCGGCGACCTGCCCAAGTTCATGAAGAACCCGGGCAACTTCGTCGACCTCACCACGCTGGGCGCCGACGACATCCAGGACGACTACGTGGACTGGGTGATGGCGCAGGCCACCGCGCAGTCCGGTGAGATCGTCGGCATCCCCACCGACGTCGGCGGCATGGGTGTGGCGTACCGCACCGACCTGCTGGCCGCGGCCGGGCTGCCGACCAACCGCGACGAGGTCGGCGCGCTGTGGCCCACCTGGGAGGACTTCATCGCCACCGGGCAGCGCTACACCCAGGCCACCGGCAACGCGTTCATCGACAACGCCGCCACGACCGTGTTCCTGCAGGCCGTCTCGCAGGGGGAGGAGCAGTACTACTCCGCCGACGGCGACGTGGTCTACGACACCAACCCGATCGTGCGCGAGTCCTTCGACCTCGGGCTGAAGGCCATCGCCGCCGGGATCACCGCCAAGCTGGACAGCTTCACCGACGGCTGGAACGCCGGCATGGCCAAGGGCGCGTTCGCCGCCGTCGCCGCCCCGTCCTGGATGCTGGGGTCCATCCGGTCCGCGGCCCCCGACACCGAGGGCAAGTGGGACATCGCCACCATCCCCGGCGGCAGCGGCAACTGGGGCGGCAGCTACCTGGCCATCCCGGCGCGGGCGGCCAACCCCGAGGCGGCCTGGGCGTACATCACGAAGATGCAGTCCCCCGAGCAGCAGCTCCAGCACTTCATCGAGTCGGGGTCGCTGCCCACCACCCCGGTCAACTACGACAAGCCGGAACTGGTGAACCACACCGACCCGTTCTTCAGCAACGCCCCCACCGGCAAGATCTTCACCCAGGCCGTCCTGGGCCTGAAGCCCTTCCTCAACGGGGAGTACAACACCGAGATCAGCACCGAGCTGCTCAACGCCCTCAACGGCGTCGAGGGCGACGGCGCCCCCGCCGACGCCGCGTGGGACACGGCGGTCAAGAACATCAAGACCGCGATCGGCGCCTGATGAGCGCCACCCTGACCCCCGGCACCCTGCAGGGCGTCAAACCCGCCACCGCCACCCGGCCGGTGGAGAAGCGGTGGGAACGGCTGGCGCCCTACGGGTACGTGGCGCCCTTCTACGTCCTGTTCCTGGTCTTCGGCCTGTTCCCGCTGCTGTTCACCTTCTACGTCGCGCTGTTCGACTGGAACCCCATCGGCGAGAAGACGTTCGTCGGCCTGGCGAACTTCCAGCAGCTCGGGCAGGACCCGCGCTTCTGGAACGCGCTGCGCAACACCTTCAGCATCTGGATCATCTCGACGGTGCCGCAGCTGCTCATCGCGCTGATCCTGGCCCAGGTGCTCAACAGCGCCTTCCTGCGCTTCGCCAACTTCTTCCGCATGGCGATGCTGCTGCCCTACATCACGTCCGTCGCGGCCACGGCGATCGTCTTCGCCCAGCTCTTCAACCGCGACTACGGCCTGCTGAACTGGTTCCTGGGCGCGTTCGGGTTCGACCACATCGACTTCATGTCCACCCCGACGGGCAGCCACCTGCTCGTCTCGGTCATGGTGATCTGGCGCTGGTTCGGCTACAACACGCTGCTCTACCTGGCCGCCCTGCAGGCCGTGCCGCGCGACCTGTACGAGGCGGCGGCGATGGACGGCGCCGGGCCCGTCAAGCAGTTCCTGCACATCACGCTGCCCTCGCTGCGCCCGGTGATCGTCTTCACCGTCATCATGTCCACCATCGGCGGCCTGCAGATCTTCACCGAGCCGCTGCTGCTGTCCAACGGAACGCTCACCTGCGGCACGGCCCGCCAGTGCCAGACCCTCTCGCTGTTCCTCTACGAGCAGGGTTTCGGGTCGTTCAAGTTCGGCTACGGCTCGGCCATCGGGGTCGCGCTCTTCGCCATCATCGTCGTCGTGGCGTTGATCAACTTCCTGCTCTCCAGCCGTCTGGGGAAGAAGGGCTGACATGGCCACCTCCACCGAACCCCCGACCCGCGTGGGACAGGACCGGCGGACGGGCCGGTCCCGGCGGCCGCGGGCCATCGTCCGCGTGCGCTGGTACACCTACGTCCTGCTCTCCCTGGCCGCGGCCGCCTGCATCTTCCCGGTCTACTGGATGTTCGTCGTGTCCTCCGTCGGCTCGGAGGCGGCCACCCAGCTGCCCCCGCGCGTCGTGCCCGGCGGGAACTTCCTCGACCTGCTGAAGCTGGTGTTCGAGACGGTGCCGTTCGTGCGGTCGCTGGTCAACAGCTTCATCGTCGCGGCCCTGATCGCCGTGGGGCAGGCGTTCCTCTGCTCGCTGGCCGGTTTCGCGTTCGCCAAGATGACCTTCCGCGGACGGGACCTGCTGTTCCTGGTCCTCGTCCTCACCATGACGGTGCCGGCGCAGCTCGCGATCATCCCGCAGTACATGATCATGTCGACGTTCGGCTGGGTGGACACCCTGCAGGCCCTCGTCGTGCCCGGCCTGGTCAGCGCGTTCGGCATCTTCTGGATGCGCCAGCACATCAGCGCCACCATCAGCGACGAGCTGCTGCAGGCCGCCCGCATGGACGGCGCGAACTCCTGGCAGATCTTCACCCGCATCGCGTTCCCCGTCGTCCGGCCCGCGGCCGCCGTCCTGGGCCTGCTGGGGTTCGTCAACGCCTGGAACGACTTCCTCTGGCCGTTCATCGTCCTGAAGTCGCCCGACATGTACACCGCGCAGATCGCCATCAAGGCCCTGCAGTCCAACATCTCCGTCGACCTCGGCCTGGCCATGGCCGGGTCCTTCCTCGTCACCGTCCCGCTCCTGGTGCTGTTCGCCTTCTTCGGCAAGCAGATGGTCTCCGGGATCATGGACGGCGCCTTCAAGGGCTGAGCCCCCCCGCCCCACCGTGAGGACACCCGTGAGCACCAGCACCAGCACCAGCAGCACCGCACCGCTCAGCGACGCCCAGGTCGAGCACTTCCTGGAGAAGGGGTACGTCGTCCTGAAGGGCTGCTTCAGCCCCGAGCAGGCCGCCCCCGTCGTCGACCGCGCCTGGGACCGCCTCGGCGTCGACCGCGACGACCCCTCGACCTGGGACCGCCCCCGCGTCCACCTGCCCTCCGAGGAGCACCTCGACGCCGCCGAGTTCGCGCCCACCGCGTACCGCGCCGCCTGCCAGCTGCTCGGCGGCGAGGACCGCGTGCAGACGCCCTGGGGGTGGGGCGACGGCATCATCGCCAACCTCGGCGTCGGCGCCGACCGCCCCTTCGACCCGCCCTCGGCCGACGTCGGCGGGTGGCACAAGGACGGCGACTTCTTCCGCCACTTCCTGGACTCCCCCGAGCAGGGCCTGCTGACCATCGTGCTGTGGACCGACGTCCTGTCCCGCGGGGGCGGCACCTTCGTGGCCACCGACTCCGTGGGCGTCGTGGCCCGGTACCTGGCCGAGCGGCCCGAGGGCGTCCTGCCCGACGAGCTGCAGCAGACCCCGCTGATCCGCCAGTGCCGCGAGTTCGTGGAGCTCACCGGCGAGCAGGGCGACGTCGTCCTCATGCACCCCTTCGTGCTGCACGCCACCTCCCAGAACGTGCTGCGCGCCCAGCGGCTCATCACCAACCCGCCGCTGAGCCTGCGCGACCCCCTGCGCTTCGACCGGGAGGACCCCGCCCAGCACTCCCCGGTGGAGCTCGCGGTGCTGCGCGGCCTCGGGGTGGACCGCCTCGACTTCCGCCCCACCGCCCCCCGCGAGGAGGTCGTGCCCGCGCGGGTGCGGGCCCAGCGCGCGGCCGGCGCGGCCGGGTGACCCCCGCCCCCGGCGCTGCTCACGGCGCCGGGGGCGAGCACCTAGGATCGGCGACCGTGAGCACCGATCGAGAACGCCTCGCCGACCTCGTCTCCGCCAAGGCCGTCGTGCGCGGCGAGGTGACGCTGTCCAGCGGTGAGCGGGCCGACTACTACGTCGACCTGCGCCGCATCAGCCTCGACGGCGAAGCGTCCGCCCTCGTCGGGCCCGTCCTGCTCGACCTCGTCGCCGACTGGGACTTCGAGGCCGTCGGCGGCCTGACCATGGGCGCCGACCCCGTCGCCCTCGCCGTGGTCCACGCCGCCAACGCCCGCGGCTGGGCCGAGGCCCACGGCGGCCGCCCGCTCGACGCGTTCGTCGTGCGCAAGGCCGAGAAGACCCACGGCCTGCAGCGGCGCATCGAGGGCCCCGACGTCGCCGGGCGCCGCGTGCTGGCCGTCGAGGACACCTCCACCACCGGCGGCTCGGTGCTCACCGCCGTCGAGGCGCTGCGCGAGGCCGGCGCCGAGGTCGTCGGCGTCGCCGTCATCGTCGACCGCGACACCGGCGCCCGCGAGCGCGTCGAGGCGCAGGGCCTGCCGTACCGGTACGCCTTCGGCCTGGCCGACATCGGGCTCGCCTGATGGGCGCCACCGGGACCGTCGTGCTGGTCCTCGTCGTCCTGCTCGTCCTCGTCGTCGCGCTGTACGCCGTCAGCACCCGCGCCGCCCTGGTGCGGATGCGCGACCTCGCCGTGGAGGCCGGGGCCCTGGCCGAGCAGCGCCGCAGCCGCCTGTCGGACCTGTCCGCGCACCTGCACGCCCAGGAGGCGTCCGCGGTCGAGCCCGACCCGCAGACCGTCAAGGCGCTCGCCGACGCCGAGCACCGCCTCGCCGGGGACGTCGCCTTCCACTCCGCGGCCGTGCGCGCCTACGACGCCCGCCTGCACGCGATCCCCGCCTCGTGGGTCGCGGCGCTGTCCGGGCTGCACCCGCTCGGCGCCGCGGCGGAGCGCTGAGCGCCCTCGACGCCGTCCTGGCGGCCCTGCGCTGCCCGGTCTGCGGCGGGGCGTTCACGCTCGCCGGCCGCACCCTGGGGTGCGCGGCCGGGCACCGGTTCGACCTGGCCCGCCAGGGCTACGTGAACCTCGCCGTCGGCAGCCGCACCGGCGGGGACACCCCCGCGATGGTCGCCGCCCGCGAGGAGTTCCTCGGCGCCGGGCACTACGCCCCGGTCGTCGCGGCCCTCGCCGAGCGCGCCGTCCCCGGGCTCGCCGTCGACGTGGGCGGCGGCACCGGCCACCACCTCGCCGCCGTCGTCGAGGCCACCGGCGGGTGGGGAGCGGTGCTGGAACCGTCCACGGCGGCGCTGCGGCGGGCCGCCCGCGCCCACCCCCGGGTGGCGGCCGTGGGCGGCGACGTGTGGCGCGGCCTGCCCTTCGCCGACGGCAGCGTCGACCTCGTGACCAACGTCTTCGCCCCGCGCGGGGCCGCGCACGTGCGGCGGGTCCTGCGCCCGGGGGGCCGGTGGGTCGTCGTGACGCCGCTGCCCGAGCACCTGGAGGAGGTGCGCGGGCCGCTGGGCATGGTCGGCGTCGAGGCGGGCAAGGCCGAGCGGCTGCACGGCGAGCTCGCCGCGTTCGACCTCGTCGGCGAGGACGAGCTGCGGTTCACCCGGACCTTCACGCGCGAGGACCTGCGGGCGCTGGTGCTCATGGGGCCGAGCGCGTTCCACACCGACGAGGCCGCGCTGCGGGCCCGGCTGGACGCGGTCCCGGACGCCGTCGACGTCACCGTCGCCGTCCGCCTCACCGTCGCCCGCGCCCCCGGCTGATCACGGGGCGGGGCGCACCGCCCGGCCGACGGGCTCGGCGCTCGCCCGCAGGCCCGCCGCGGCCAGCCCGGCGCGCAGCGCCCCCAGCCCGCCCACGGGGACGGCCACCACGGCCCGCCACCCGTCACCGGCCCACGCGACGTCCTCGACGTCGCGGGTGCGGCGCAGCTCGGCCTCCACCCGGCCCCCGTCGGCCAGCCCCGCGCGCACCTCCACGAGGTCGGCCCAGCGGCGCGGCACCACCCCGGCCGCGGCCAGGGCCGCGCCGACCGAGCCGCCGTAGGCGCGGACCAGGCCGCCGGTCCCCAGCAGCACCCCGCCGAAGTAGCGGGTGACGACGGCGACGACGTCGGTGACGCCCGCCCCGCGCAGCGCGGCGAGCATGGGCGCCCCGGCCGTCCCGGCCGGTTCGCCGTCGTCGTGGGAGCGCACGAGGCCGCCGTCCTCGCCCAGCACCGCGGCCGTGCAGTGGTGCCGGGCGTCGGGCAGCTCGCGGCGCACGCGCGCCACGACCCGCTCGGCCGCCGCGACGTCGGCCACCGGTTCGAGGGTCGTCACGAACCGGGACCGCTCCACGACCAGCTCGGTCCGCACCGCCCGCGCCGGCACCGGCAGCGGGTCCCTCACGGGCGCGCGGCCCGGCGGCGGCGGAGCCAGGACACCAGGGGCGCCACGATCGAGAACAGGATCGCGGTCCCCGCGACCACGTACGCCAGCGTCCGCAACCACGGCTGGGAGTCGGCGGCGTACCCGGCCAGGACCAGCATCGCGCCCCAGCACAGGGCGCCGACGACGTTGGCGGAGAAGAACCTCGGGTACGACATCGCCGCCGTCCCGGCGATGATCGGCGTGAAGGCGCGCAGCCACGGGATGAACCGGCAGGCCACGACGGCGAACCAGCCGTACCGGGCGTAGAACGCCTCGGCCTTCGGCAGGTGCCGGGCCGCCTTGCCGGCCCGCCGCAGCAGCCACGGTCGGCCCAGCCGCCGGCCCGACCAGTACCCGACGGTGTCGCCGAGGATCGCCGAGAGGGTCACGCCCACGACGAGCACCGGCAGCGACAGCGGCGAGCCGTCGCGCGCGGCCAGCAGCCCGGCGGAGAACAGGACGCTGCTGCCGGGCAGCCAGAACCCCACGAGGGTGCCCGTCTCGGCGAAGACGATCCCGAAGACCAGGACGTACAGGCCCGCGGCGCCGAGGTCCTCGAGCTGAGGATCGGCGAGGTGGGCGAGCCAGTCGGACACCCTGCGATCCTCGCAGAGGTCCGGGGCGGTCCCGGAGCGGTCCCGCGTCGGCCTCAGGGGGCGAGGGTCGCCAGCCGCGCCTTCTCGTCGTCGTCGAGGCGGCGCGGGCGGCCGGCGCCGAAGTCGTACGCGACGCACACGGTGGACGCCCTCACGTAGACGGTGGCGGGTGCGCCGGGTTCGACCAGCTCGTAGTCGACCTCGAAGCTGGCGCCGCCGACGCGCCCGATCCACAGGTCGACGGCGACCGGTTCGAGGCGGTAGTCCAGCGGGAGCAGGTACTCGACGGTGTGCTTGGCCACGACCATGCCGGTCGCGAGCATGGGGGCGGTCCCGTCGGGGGCGGCGGTGCCGAACGCGCGGACGCGGGCCTCCTCCAGGAGCCGCAGGACCTCCACGTTGTTCACGTGCCGGTAGGCGTCCATGTCCCCCCAGCGCAGGGGCAGGAGGATCCGCTGACGAGCCACCGGGTCATCCTGCCCGGTGGCCGCTCAGCGGTGGTTCTCGGGGGTGCGGGTGCCGCCGGTCGCCTGCGCGGGCAGCGTCGCGGCGTGCCGGCGCGCCTTGGCGCGGTTGCGCAGGTACTCGATGCCGACCGGGATGAGCGACAGGACGACGAGCAGCAGCAGCCCCAGCTCGAGGTTCTCGCGGATCAGCGTGATCCCGCCCAGGGCGTAGCCGAGCAGGGTGATGCCGGTGGCCCACAGGACGGCCCCGACGGCCGAGAACGTCACGAACGTGCGGCGGGGCATGGCGCCGGCGCCGGCGGCGAGGGTGATGAACGTGCGCACGACCGGCACGAAGCGGGCCAGGATGATCGCCCGGGCCCCGAACCGCTCGAAGAACTCGTGGGTCTGCGTGATCCGCTGGGGCGTGAGGATCTTCGAGCCCGGCCGGTCGAACAGCGCCGGCCCGGCCTTGCGGCCGATCTCGTACCCCACGACGTTGCCCAGGAACGCCGCGACCGACAGCAGCAGGCACGACAGCCAGATGGGCTCCTGCAGCACGTCCGAGTGGGTGAACAGCCCCACCGTGAACAGCAGCGAGTCGCCGGGCAGGAAGAACAGGAACAGCCCGCACTCGACGAACACGATGGCCACCGAGACCCACAGGGCCGCGCCGCCCAGGGTGTCGAGGAAGGTCTCGGGACTGGCCCAGTCGGGCAGCAGCGCGGGTGCGGCGGCCGGAGCCGCGGACGTCAGCGAGGCCGACAGCTCGGCGAGGAACGACACGTCCCCAGGGTAAGTCCGGTTCCCGGGCCCCAGGTCGGCCCGGCCTGGAGTTCAGCCCAGAGGATGACCCGTCCGCCGCGGGATCATCCGGTCGACGGACGGCGGTCACCGGTCCGGCCCCCCAGGGCCCGACCGGTGACCGCCGGTGACCGCCGTCGGGCGCCTCAGACGGTCCGGGCGGTCGGGTCCCAGTCGTCCGGCAGCGGCTCGGCCGCCTCGACGGTGCTCGTCACCGGCACGAAGGCGCCCGCGTCGGCGGACTCGGTGATCGAGGTCATGACGTCGACGACGTGGTGGGCCAGGGCGCCCTGGACGCGGTGCGGGCGCCCCGCGCGGATCGCGCGGGCCATCTCCAGCGCGCCCGTCCCGCGGGTCGACAGCGCCTTCGTCGAGGCCAGCAGCTCCCAGTCCTCGCTGCCCGCGCGGCGGATCCGCACGTCGCCGTCGAAGTTGTTCGGGTCCGGCAGCGACAGCGTCGCCTCGGTGCCGGTGATCTCGACGAACCCGTGCCGCTGGAGCGGGGAGTCGAAGCTGAAGGTGCTCTGCGAGCTCCGCCCGCCGGCGAACCGGGCGAGCGCGCTGACGTGCGTGGGGACGGTGACGTCGAACACCTCCCCGGCGCGGGGACCGGACCCGACGGTCCGCTGCGCGCGGGACTTCCCCGCGACGGCCGCGACGGAGGTGACCGGCCCGAACGCCTGCACGAGCGCGGTCAGGTAGTAGGGGCCGATGTCGAACAGGGGCCCGGCGCCGGTCTGGAACAGGAACGCCGGGTTGGGGTGCCAGGACTCCGGGCCGGGGGACTGCATGAGGGTCAGCGCCGTCAGGGGCTCACCGACGTCCCCGCGCCGCAGCGCCTTGAGCGCCGTCTGCAGGCCGGCGCCGAGGAAGGTGTCGGGGGCGCAGCCCAGGCGGACGCCGGCGGCGTCGGCGGCGGCGATCAGCCGCTGCCCGCCCTCGCGGTCCAGGGCGACGGGTTTCTCCGACCAGACGTGCTTGCCGGCCGAGATCGCGGCCAGGGACACCTCGACGTGGGCGGCGGGGATCGTGAGGTTGATCACGATCTCGACGTCCTCGTGGGCCAGGACGGTGTCGATGCCGCCGTGGTGGGGGACGCCGTGCTCCTCGGCGCGGGCGCGGGCGGCCTCGGGGAACAGGTCGCCGATCGCGTGCACCCGCACGTCCGGGAAGGACGTGAGGTTCTCCAGGTAGGTGCCGCTGATGACGCCGGCGCCGATGATCCCGATGCCGACGGGGCCGGTGCGCGGGGCGGGGGCGCTCACGCGAGGGCCTTGGTGAGGTTGGCGAAGCTGTCCTCGACGGCGGTGAGCATGTCGCCGGTGGTGTCGTCGAGCTCGAGGACGGCGAGGTCGACGCCGTCGGCGGCGGCCAGGATCGCGGTGACGTCGAGGTCGCCGGTGCCCCAGGCGACCTGGCGGGAGGTGTCGCGGGTGCCGTCGCCGTCCTTGAGGTGGACGGCCCGCACGCGCGGGCCGAGGCGGGCCAGCAGGTCGGGGACGGGCACGCCGCCGACGACGGCCCAGTAGGTGTCGACCTCCAGCGCGACGCCGTCGGCGAGGTGGTCGGCGAAGACCTCCAGCGCCGGGCGCCCCGCGATCGTCGTCGCGAGCTCGAACTCGTGGTTGTGGTAGCCGAGGGTGACGCCGGCGTCGGCGGCCCGCTCGGCGGCGGCGTTGAGCTCGGCGGCGATGGCGGCGACGTCCTCGACGGTGGTCCAGCGGGCGCGGTCGACGTGGGGTTCGACGACGAGGGTGGTGCCGGTGGTCGCGGCGGCGGCGAGCACGGCGTCGAGGTCGCGGCCGACGATCCCGGCGTGGGCGCTGGGGGCCGCCAGGCCGTGCGCGCGCAGGGCGGGGGCGAGCTCGGCGGCCCCCTCGGCCAGCCCGAACGGCTCCACCAGGGTGAACCCGGTGGCGGCCAGGCGGGCCAGCGTGCCGTCGAGGTCGGCGGCCAGCGCCTCGCGCACGGTGTAGAGCTGCAGGGAGATCTTCGAGGTGTCCAGCGTGGTCATGCGGTGGTCCGCGTCCTCTCGGGGGTGACGGGGGTGCGTCCGAGGGCGGGGTGTCCGGGACGCCCTCGTCCTGCGGTCGGCTCGACCGAACCGGTTCAGCAACCGTACGGGGCGCGGTCCGCCGGGCGCCACCCCCTGGCGGTGGTGGATACGATCCGGCCGTGAGCGAGGGACTGACCGAGGACGAGCTGCGCTTCCTGCAGGAGACGTTCGACCTGGCCCGCGAGGGGCGGGCCGACGCGCTCGCCGAGCGCCTCGACGTCGGCGTCCCGGTCGACCTCACCAACTCGGTGGGCGACACCCTGCTGATCCTGGCCGCCTACCACGCGCACGCCGACGCGGTGCGGCTGCTGCTGGAGCGCGGCGCCGACCACGCCCGCGTCAACGACAAGGGCCAGACCGCGCTGGGGGCCGCCGTCTTCCGGCAGGCCCGGCCCGTCGTGGAGCTGCTGCTCGACGCCGGCGCCGACCCCGCGCTGGGCCGGCAGTCCGGGCTCGCCGTGGCCCAGGTGTTCGACCTGCCGGAGATGGCGGCCCTGCTGACCGCCCCGCGCTGACCGTCCTCCGCTGACCGTCCTCCGCTGACCGTCCTCCGCTGACCGTCCTCCGCTGACCGTCCTCCGCTGACCGTCCTCCGCTGACCGTCCTCCGCTGACCGTCCTCCGCTGACCGTCCTCC